>JAMCRM010000205.1:1687-4143 GCA_023380575.1 Acidobacteriota bacterium
GCCGGCGCAGCCGCGTCGATCGGCACGGCCCAGAGATGTCCGCCGTAGACGTAGCTCTCAAAAGAGCGGCCCACGAACGCGGCCCTGAGTCCCTCGAGAGCCTCCCCGGGCATCGATTCGTCGAGAGGCGCCAGCAGCCGGTCGCGTGCAGCCGACCCCAACATAGGATGATCGATGACCAGCAGGTCGAATTGCTCGGCCAGCGGTCGAAGACTCGCGTGCCCGAACTCGTCCAGCGTCCGCTTCTCCCAATGGATCCGGACTCCCGGGTGCAGTTCCTCAAAACGCTGCGCGGTTGCCACCAGAGCCGGGACCGCGCGGCTATGGTTCCAGGTGATCCCGCGAAGCTCCGTGCCGCATTTCATGAGACGTACCGAAGCGCGAAATTCTCTCCGCGGCGCCGAAGCGCGACATTCTCTCCGGTGCGCGCCGAAACGCAGGCCGCTTCGATAACTTCCATGGAGGCCAGGCCGAGCGTTCCCGGAGAACGATTTGGCCGGTTCTCCAGGATCGAATCCACCAGATCCAGCGCCGGGGCCTGTTCCGGGTAGATTTCGCCGCGCGGCAGGTCGGGATAATCTGTCGCGGGGCTGGCATCCGCCGGAACCAGTTGCATGGTGCCTTTCCACAGGTCCAGAAAGAGCAGCGCGCGGGTTCCAAACACCCGCACTTCATAGTCGCGCCGGCTCTCCGGAGTTGCGCCTGTACTGGCGATGGATGCAAGGCACCCGTTTTCGAGCTTGACGTTGAGCACGTCGTAGATATCCATGCTGCCGCCGTCGTTGTGGAAACGCGCGAAGACTTCGGCCGGGCGCGCACCCGTCAAAAACGACAGGTACGCCGCCGCGTGCGAAACCTGGGTATAGATCTGCCCGCCACCCGCCACTGCGGGATCGCTATAGGTTTCGGCGTGCGGCGCCAGGTAGGGCACCCCGTGCGTGACCGCGTTGTTTTCGCCGCGGATCAGATGACTCACCGGATTGGTCATAAGCATGCTGATCATCCGGATCTCGCCGACACTGCCGTTAGCGATCAGTTCGCGGGCGATTCTGGCGTGTGGCGTGTAATGCCACGGGCAACTGATCACAAGTTGCACGCCCTTTTGTTCCGCCGCCGCAACCAGTTGCGCTGCTTCCGCGACGGTGAGAGTCATCGGCTTTTCAATCAACACGTGCACACCGCGCTCGATGGCCGCGAGAGCCTGCCTAAAGTGGAGATTTGGGCTGCTGCTGACCACCACCGCATCCACACCCGCGTCCAGAACTTCGCCGGTGGTGGTGCACGCGAACGCTCCGCCGAAATCGCGGGCCACCCGGCGCGCTTCTTCAATGCGCCGCTTCTGTACGGCTACGATTTCTACCTGCCGGTGATGCGCGAGCGCAGGCAGATGCGCATACGTTGCCCACCACCCCGCGCCGATGACGCCGCAGCGGACCTTGCGTTCCTCTGTCATGGCACGTAGGGCTCCAGATAGTCGGGGTTAAACTCCACGCCGAAGCCGGGTCTGTCTTCGAGCCGCACGCGGCCGTTCACCGGCAGGGGCTCTCCGACCACGGCGTCGAAGATCGGGCGCACTTCCGTCCCGCTGCCCACGGTCAGGTACTCGGCATAGGGCGAGTTCACGTTCGAGATCACGAAATGGTAGTTGTAGACACCGGAGCCGTGCGGCACGACCGGCACGTCAAACGGCCGGGCCATGGCCGCAATCCGGCGCACCGGGGTCAGTCCTCCGCACCACTGGAGCTCGGGTTGGATAATGTCGCAGGCGCGCCGGCTCAGGATCGCGTAGTAAGCTTTATAGTCGAACTCGAGATTCCCAATGGCCACCTGGACCGGGTTGATGCGTGAGCGGAGTTCCAGGTTAACGGCTTCCGCCCATCCGTTCGGCAGCGGATCCTCGAACCATTTCACGTCGCAATCGCGAACGCGTGCCGCCAACCGGGAAGAGAACTCGACATCCCACGACATGTAACAGTCAATCATCAACTCCATGGCGTCGCCAATTGCATCGCGAGTCTGTTCGACGCACTTCTGCATGCGGAGTAGGCCATCGCGGCCGTCCGCTGCTCCCCACGGCGCCGCAATCTTTACCCCCAGAAATCCTCGATCTTTCCAGCAGGAGGCCTGATCCGGGTGGATCGTGACATAGCACGGAATCTCGTCCTTGGTCTTCCCTCCGATCAGACGGTAGACCGGCTGATTCAGTGCTTTTCCCATCAGATCCCACAGCGCGAGGTCCACGCCGCTCATCGCCATTGCGGTCACGCCGCCCAAGCCGTAAGGCATTGTGGAACGGTACATCTGGTCCCAGATCAGTTCGATATTGAACGGGTCCTGACCGATCAAAAACCGGCGAAAGTGCTGGTCGATGACGCCGCAGGCAAACGAGCCTCCGCCGTAGTTCGCGGCGATACCGGCAACCCCTTCATCGGTGTGGATCGCAATGGCGTAGGGGT
>JAMCRM010000206.1 GCA_023380575.1 Acidobacteriota bacterium
TGTGAACGTCTCCCACCGTCCTTCGCGCGTGATCCGCAGAATCGCGTGCCGGCTGAGCGAACCTACATAGAGTGCGCCGGTAGCGGGATCGGCCGCGATGCCTTCGGTTACAAGATCCCGGCGCGGGCTGGTGAACGCCAGCCGGCTGCGTTTTACGGGCGGCTGATTGCCGTTGCCGCGATCGTGGCCGCCGCGCGTAGTCCGGAAATTCCGTTTGCCCGCCATCAACTGGATCTGGGCATCAGCGAGACCTGCGCCATTGGCGATTTCAATGGCGACGGGCGGCCCGATGTATTCTCGGGAGAAGCCTGGTATGAGAATCCCACCTGGAAGAAACACGTGGTGCGGAAACTGAAAGAATACGGGACCTACCTGGAATCGCTCACGGACCTGCCGCTCGATGTGGATGGAGACGGCAAGATTGACATCGTCAGTTCGGGCTGGCATTCCAAACGGGTGTGGTGGTCGCGCAATCCGGGCAAGCCGGGCGTCATGTGGCAGGACCACACCGTGGATGAAGGCTTCCCGGTGGAATTCTCCTTCCTGGTGGATATCGACAACGACGGCAAGGCACGTGAGGTGCTGCCGCAGTTCGGCTCTCTCGAGGCGCCTACCGTGTGGTACGAGCCCAAGGCCGGCACGCTGGTGAAACATGTTGCCAGCCCGCGCGGCTATGGGCACGGCATCGGCGCCGGCGACGTTAACGGCGACGGGCGCACCGACATCATCACCCCGGAAGGCTGGCTGGAAGCGCCCCCGGACCCGCGCCAGCCCAACTGGAAATTTCATCCCGAATTCAATCTTGGTACCACCAGTTTCATCTTCGCCATCGATTTGAACGGCGACAAGCTGCCGGACCTGCTGACGGGCTTGGCGCACGACTACGGCATTTTCTGGATGGAGCAGCGTCCGGACCACACCTGGGTCAAGCACATGATCGATAACTCCTGGTCGCAGCCGCATGCCCTCACGCTGGTGGATATCAACGGCGACGGCAAGAAAGAACTGCTGACCGGCAAGCGCTATATGGCGCACGATGGGCACGACCCCGGGGAGCGCGAACCGCTGGGTATCTACTGGTACGAGTACCGCCGCGCGGCGGATGGCAAGGGCGTGGAATGGTCCCGCCACCTGATCGACTATGGATCGCGCGCGGGCGGCGGTATGCATATCCCCGTGGCCGACATGGACGGCGATGGCGACCTCGATTTCGCCGTGGGCGGCAAGAGCGGCCTGTTTCTGTTCGAGAACCTCACCCACAAGGCCACGCACAGGTAAGGCGTGGAGCGGCAACGCCGCCTCGAAAGGGGCGGCGCTGCTATTCGAGTGATACGAGTTGGATCAGCGCCTGGATGTAGCCGAATGCAAAGGCGAAGGCCTGCGCGCCTCCCGCGTCGCCTTCTATATGCGGCACGTGGTCGGGCATGATCATGCCATCGTAGCCCACTTCCTTATATACTCGCATCGCGTTGATCATATTCACGTCGCCATCATCGGGGAAGCTCTCCCGGAAATTGAGGAAGCCGCCCTTGATATTGCGGAAGTGGACATTGAAGATCTTTTTCCGGCGGCCAAAGTGCCGGATGACGTCCGGCAGCTCCCGATTAGGGTCTTTGAGCATCTCCGCAACGGTACCCTGGCAGAAGTTCAGACCGTGGTAGGGGCTGGACTTGATATCGACAAAGCGTTTCAGCCCCTCAACGCTGCCTAGCACACAGTGCACGCCGCGGAAGCCCTTGTCGAGCGGCATGCCCGGGTCGTTGGGATGCAGCGCCAGCTTTACCTTGTTTTCTTCCGCCACCGGCACCACCCGCTCCAGAAACCAGGTGATGCGCTCCCAGGCCATGTCATCGCTGACCGGGCCCGCCTCGGTAAGGGGCGGGTCCTGTTTCGCTTCCTCATAAACGAAGGTGCTGTAGCGCGCTCCGCCGCGGCCCGGCGTTGTGCCAGTGCGCACCACCCCCAGCATTGTAAGGTTATATTTCACCGACGGAATGCCCGCCCTGGACACATTCCGCAGCATCTGGCAGAGGCGGTCCACTTCCCGCTCCCTTTCCGGACTTTTGCCCAGCAGGATGTTCGGGTTCTCCACGCGGGTGATGTAACTGGAGCTCATGGGCAGCGGCACCATCTCCAGCTTGATGCCGTACCGCTCGACCCGCTCGCGCAAGTTCGAAAGCTGTTCCACGGACCAGTTCTCATCCAGCCGCGGTGACGGCAGCGTGGCACACACGTGATTGACCCCGAAGGCGGCCATCACCTTCAGCACGCCATCGGAGATGCTGTGCTGCGTGCCGGCCTTCATCAGCGCTCTAGCCGGCCGCGGAGCCGCGGAGCCGAGGGAAGAAGCCAGCGCGGCGCCCGCACCGGCCCCGAAGAAGTCTCTGCGATGCATTGCCATATTATGCGCGTGCCACAGTGTCTCTTCAAGTACCGGACGGCTGGTCCGGTTCGGACCACTGGTCCCTTGCGTCCGAGCAGGTTTGAATCTCTTCAGGCTTTGCGATTGACTGGTAGCGGCGGACAACAACGAGCACCCTATGAAAAAACTGACTTCAACCGAGCGCTACAAGGCAGGCGTAATTCCTTACGCCAAGATGGGCTACTGGGATCCGGATTACACGCCCAAGGACACCGATGTGATCGCCTTATTCCGCGTTACCCCGCAGGAAGGCGTCGAACCGGTGGAGGCCGCGGCGGCGGTGGCCGGCGAATCCTCCACGGCTACCTGGACCGTGGTGTGGACGGATCGCCTGACCGCCTGCGAGGTCTACCGGGCCAAAGCCTACCGCGTGGATGCGGTGCCGGGCACGCCCGGACAGTACTTCGTCTACATCGCTTACGACCTCGACCTTTTCGAGGAAGGCTCCATTGCCAACCTGACCGCTTCCATTATCGGAAACGTGTTCGGGTTCAAGGCCATCAAAGCGCTGCGGCTGGAAGACATGCGCATCCCGGTCGCCTACCTGAAGACCTTCCAGGGTCCGGCGACCGGCATCGTGGTGGAGCGCGAGCGCCTGGACAAGTTCGGACGGCCGCTGCTGGGGGCCACGGTGAAGCCGAAACTGGGGCTTTCCGGCAAGAAC
>JAMCRM010000207.1 GCA_023380575.1 Acidobacteriota bacterium
AACCGCGCGCGGGAGAAAGCCGGATTCGGCCTGCGCCAGATAGATCAATTCCTGCGGGACATTCCCGCCATCGTTCGAACCGGGCCGGCGGCGATGCCGGCGCCTGACCCCGCGCATGTTCTGATGCAGAAAGCCGAGCAGCGGATGCAGCGCGGCCGCAGATTTTACGAGGTCGGGGAAAGCGAGCCGGCCCGCGCCGAATTCAATGCCGCCGTGGACCTGATGCTGCAAGCCGGCGATCACCCCATGGCCGACCGCCAGGCATGGCAGCGGAAGCTGGAAGGCATGGTTGACGCCGTGCACCGCTACGATCTCGCCGGGCTGGGCGCGGCCATCAACCTGGATGAGCAGCGGTTCGAGAAAGCCCCTCTTGAAGATATTCTGCAGATGACCTTCCCGGTGGATCCCAAGCTGAAGACCAAAGTGAAGGAGCAGGCCCTGGCCACGGCATCGCAGTTGCCGCTGTCGATCAACGACGCCGTGCTGGGCTACATTCATTACTTCACCGGGCGCGGCCGCAAGACCCTGGTCGCCGGCTACGAGCGCGCCGGCCGCTATCGCGAGATGATCCGCCGCATTCTGGGCGAAGAAGGAGTCCCGCAGGAATTGATCTATCTGGCGCAGGCCGAATCCGGCTTTCTCCCGCGCGCGGTTTCCCGCAAAGCGGCCACCGGCATGTGGCAGTTCGTGGCCTTTCGCGGCCAGCAGTATGGATTGAAACGGACAGCCTACACGGACGACCGGCTGGATCCCGAGAAAGCCACGCGCGCCGCGGCGCGGCACCTGCGCGATCTGTATCAGCAGTTCGGGGATTGGTACCTGGCGATAGCCGCCTACAATTGCGGCCCGGGCGTGGTCGAGAAGGCGGTGGAGCGGACCGGTTACGCGGACTTCTGGCAGTTGCGCGAGCGCCGCGTCATTCCGGGTGAGACCGCTAACTATGTCCCCATCATTCTGGCCATGACCATCATGGCCAAGAACGCGTCCGCATACGGGCTGGAGGGCATCTCGCCGGACGTTGCGGTGGCATACGACGATATCGATATCGTGGCCGCGACACATCTCGCGCTGGTTGCGGACCTGATCGACGTTTCCGCGACGGAGTTGGCGCAAATGAACCCCGCCCTGTTGAAAGGCGTGGCCCCGGAAGGCTACAAGCTGCATGTGCCGAAAGGCACCGGGCAGCCGCTGGAGGCGGCGCTGGAACGGGTTCCCGCGCAACGCCGCGCTACATGGCGCATCCACCGTGTCGCGGGGGGCGACACACTGGCCAGCATCGGGCGGCGCTACAACGCCACCCCCACCAGCATTGCCGCCGTGAATCCCGCGCTGGGCTCCGAACTGGTGGAAGGCGAGCGGCTGCTGGTTCCCGCGGCCGCGGTCCGGCCAGCCCCGGCACGGCGTACCACGTCGCATCGCACGGCGCGGCGAACCACCACGCATCGCGCCTCCACTTCGCGCCGGGCTTCCACTACGCATCGCGCCTCCACCACCCGTCGCACCACGGCCGCCAGCGCCAAAAGCAGATCCAGGACCTCCGGTTCCGCGGTTGCGGCGAAGTCCAAAGCGAAGCCCAGATCGGGTGCGTCCTCCGCTTCTGCCAGGTCCTCGCGGAAGAGCGGCGCGGTGCTGGCGAGGAACGCATCGGGCCGGACCGGCGCCAACGCCGCAAGCAACTGAGCAGCACATCGCGGCAGTCACAATTTTTCCAATTTTCGGTGTTTGCCTCTTGCCTCCAGCCGAAAAAGGGTTCATTCTAGGGGTGATCTGTGCCTGACAACAGGAGGCATGCATAATGTTTGATAGCCTGAGACTCTCTCCCAGAGATGAGGAAGAATTGGAAGACTTTCAGGACTACGGCGACGATGAGCATTCCGACCTGAACTCGAAACTCGACGAGTTCGACGAAGAAGAGGAAGACGAAGAAGAGGAAGAAGAGCAGATGGAAGAAGCCACACCCACCGCGTCCACAGCTACACCCCCGCCGATGGAGCCGTCCGCTCCCGTCGAAACTCCCGCACAGCCGGAGCCCGCCGCGCCGGCCGTGAAGAAGGTGCCCGCCAGGAAGGTGGCCAGGAAGGTCGCGAAGAAAGCTCCGGCCAAGAAAGCTCCGGCCAAGAAAGCTGCGGTGAAGAAGGCAGCCAGGAAGGCTCTGGCGAAGAAGGCCGCCAAGAAAGCCGTGGCCAAGAAGGCTCCGGCCAAGAAGGCTCCGGCCAAGAAGGCGGCAAAGAAAGCTCCGGCAAAGAAGGCTCCGGCCAAGAAAGCCGCGGCGAAGAAGGCCGCGAAAAAGGCTCCCGCCAAGAAGGCTTCGGCGAAGAAAGCTCCGGCAAAGAAACCCGTCGCCAGGAAGGGCGCCCGCAAGCGCTAGCCGGCTGCCGCCGGCCTTCAACGGGTCACGGGACGCGAAGTCGTCGTGTCAGTTCGGTTTTCAGGGCGCCAGGCGCCACCCCGACGGGGAGTGTCCTGGCGCGTGTTGTTATTTGCCGATCGCGCGCCGGCAGCGATCAAACAATTCCAGGAGGGCATCGGCGTGTTCCTCCGGCGTACGGCCCGAGGGCTTTCCGGAGAAGCCTGTCGCCGCTGTGTGGCCCCGTCCAAACCCTGTCTGCACCGCAATGAACTTCATCAGCTCCAGTGCGATCTCGTCTTTACTCCGCATGGGCGGCGCCGGTTGGGGCGCGTTCTCTTCCGCCATTCTTTCCTCCGCTGATGGATGCATTCGACACTAGATTACAGCACCCATGCCGCTCGCCGCACGCAGCTTGATCCGCAAGATGCGCGGCGGAGCCCAATCCCACCTGCTCGAAGCCGACGACGGCGGTTTCTACGTCGTGAAATTCCGCAATAATCCCCAGCACCGGCGCATCCTGGTCAACGAACTGGTGGCCTGCGTGTTGCTCGACTATCTCCAGATTTCCAGGCCCGATCCCGCCCTCATCCAAATCGATGGCGATTTCCTCCGCGCCCATCCGGAGATCTACATGAGCCTGGGCGACCGGCGTATTCCCGTTGAGCCCGGCTGGCACTATGGCTCCCGCTTTCCGGGCGACCCGGCCCGCATGGCGGTCTACGATTTCCTTCCCGATACCCTGCTGGAGCAGGTGCGCAACGTCGAAGAATTCGCCGCGGTGCTGGTGTTCGATAAATGGGCGGCTAATGCCGACGGCCGCCAGTGTGTGTTCTATCGCGCGCTGGTGGAGGACTGGTGTCCCGGTTCCGGCCCGCGCCCCGCCCGGCCGGCGTTCGTGGTGCGCATGATCGATCACGGGTACATCTTCGACGGCCCCAACTGGCAGTTCGCGGATTCGCCCCTCCAGGGGCTCTATCCGCGCAGGCAGGTCTACGATCGCATCCGCTCGCTCGACGATTTTCAGCCCTGGCTTGATCGTGTCCTGCACTTCCCCGACAGCGTCTTCGATAAAGCCTGGCGCCAGGTTCCGCCGGAATGGATCGAGGGTGAGGAAGACCAATTCGATCGCCTCCTGGAACGCCTCTACGAGCGCCGGAAACGAGTGCCTGCCCTGCTCGAGGAGTGCCGCACGGCACGCAACAGTCCGTTTCGCAACTGGCAATGAGCCCGTCCGGGGCGGAGCGCGAACGCCGTGGCGCCGGAGGCTCCCCTACTTCGCGGTGAAAGTAGTCCAGCCGCGCGCGGGCAGGTCGCGCAGAATCGCCCTCTGCCATGCGAATTCCGGGTGCTTCCGCAGGTGGTCGGCGGCCTTGAAGGGCATGCCGCAGGCGTGCCCCATGGCTACGCTCATGGACATACGCTCGGCCATGGCAGCACTGGCCACCTTGTTCTGCACCGCCCCGGCTATGCCATAGGGGGGCTGCCAGGGCCTCGACCCGCGCGGGGAGAGGTCGATATGCCCGTCCAGGGTGCGCTCGTTGGGGTCCTCTTTCTTCTCGTACGTGTCGTAGTGATCGGCCAGAAAGGCTTGCGCCGCGCGCACGTCGATCTTCCCCTTGTTCTGCTCCAGCAACTGCTGCCAGCGCAGGCGCCGGGCGTTCGGGCTCAAGCTCATGTCGTGGAGGTCGAAGTCGGTTTCTTCCCGGGCCAGTTTCGGATTGATGGGATAGTTGGACCCGGCGAAATATCCGTCCTTCGTGCGTTCGAGGGTCACGTTTTTCAAGCCCAGTTCGAGGCTGGCGATCTCGTTGGTCTTGCGGTCGGCCACCAGCCAGTCATTGGCGTAGCCCCCGTTGTTGCCGTCCTGCATGATGCGCGCGAAATCGTCGATGGAGGAGGCGTATTGCATGGCCGCGCGGGCGCGCACGAATTCCGGCACGCCCTTCGGGTCGAAACCGCTGAAACGGCTGATG
>JAMCRM010000208.1 GCA_023380575.1 Acidobacteriota bacterium
GCTCCCGCGTTCCGTCCGGGCCGATGCGCGCCCACTCGGGATGGTCCGTCACCGCCACGCCGTCCAAAACGCCTGAGAAATGGATGAACAGCCCCACTCCGTTGCGCGCCGTAATCCTGCGCCAGATCTCCAGCGAATTTTTCACATTCGGCGCCGAGGCGCTCACCTTCGAAGGGTATCCCACGTAACCTACGTGGCCCTTATAGTCATACTGCACGTAATCCGGTCGGGTCCGGGCCAGAAAGTGCTCCACCATCTCGTCGCTGACGTCGCGGCCGAGGGCCGGATCACGATCAGTGGGATGCAGATCGAAGTGAAAGCCGAAAAAGCAGTCGCTGCGCCTCAGGGGGCGGCGCCCGGTTTGGGCCCCCGCCACCCACGGGACGGCGGACAGTGCGATAAACGAACGGCGGCTGATGGACATAACCGTTCGAATGTATCAGAAAATCGGGCCTGTGGCGGGGGATTACTTCGCCGAATCGCGCAGGCGCCGTTTCAAGCCGGCCTGATCCAGTTCGCAGAAGGTTGGCCGGGCTTTAGGGCGGGCCATCACGGCCCCGCTTTTGCCAAATTCCATGGAACTCTGCGACCGCGAGTGGAAGGTCCGCCACCCTGGCAGAGATCGGGCGGTTGGGCGTAGGGAATGCCCCTAAAAACAGCTCCCGGCGACTGCCGTACCCCACGAATCAAGCCGCCGGTAACGCGGACCCACCGGCGGTCCCTGTGCCGGCAGCGGTGAGCCAAGCGCCAGCGCCGCGACGGTTGCGAGAACGTGGGTAATCATGCGGGAACTCCCCTTTACTTTACGAACCGGCGCAAGATATTGACAAGCGGGCGGACAACATATATTGTTAGCCTTCGGAAGGATCACCCAAATGCATACAGGTGGGACCTCTCGCTCTCGTCGTGCTTTCATGCAGTCGGCCGCCCTGGCTGCCGGCGCTCTTACCACTCCTCCTATTGCCTCCGCCCAAACCGCTCTGCCTAAAGTGCGATTGGGCAAATGGGAGCTCACGCGCCTGATCATCGGCGCGAATCCGCTCTATGGATATTCGCACTGCAGCCGCCTGCTCGACCAGCACCTGCGCGAGTGGTGCACCCAGGAGCGCGTCCTGGAGATCCTGCGCAGTGCCGCTTCGAACGGCATCAATACCTGGCAGATGCATTACGGCAAGCGCGAAACATCGGATCTGCGCCGCATGCTCGATGAGGGCGTGAATCTGCAGTGGATCATGCTCGGGATGGGCGACCTTATGAACGATTTTGCCCTCATCAAGGAGATGGCGAAATTGCGGCCCATCGGCATCGTCCACCACGGCAACATGACGGATAACCGGTTCCGCGACGGTCAAACCGGCAAAATCCGGGATTTCCTCAAGGCCGTGCGCGACAGCGGCGTCATGGTAGGGCTATCCACGCACAATCCGGCGGTGGTGGACACCGCGGAGAGCCAGAACTGGGACCTCGATTTCTACATGACCTGCTTCTACCAGCAGAGCCGAACGCGCGAAGACCTGCAGAAGATACTCGGCGAAATGCCCGTGGGAGAAACCTACCTGGAGCAGGACCCCGTGCGCATGTGCAAGCTTATCCGGCAGACGAAGAAAACCTTCCTCGCTTTCAAGATTCTGGCGGCGGGCCGCCTGATCAATTCGCCCCAGGAAGTGGAGCAGCGCGTCCGCTGGGCATTCGAGAACATCAAGCCCCAGGACTGCGTGATCATGGGGATGTACCCCCGCTTCGGGGATCAGGTCCGCGAGAACGTAGCCCACGTGATCAAGGCCTGCAGCGCGGCTTAAGGTATCGTGTAGAAGCGGTACACGATCCGCCATCTGGTTTCCGCCCCCGGCGGAACCCGCAAATCGATATACGGCTCCGGGCAGAGGGCCGAAGCCACCGACCAGAACACCATCTTCGAGAGCGGCCGGTCTCCCTGGATGCGCACCCCTCCTCCCTTGCCCCGGTTCTCGATGCGGATCTCGTAGTCGGATGCCGTCTTGCCGAAACCGCCGATTTCGCTGTAGACGCTTTCGCCCGGCTTGAGCGGGCGCAGGTACGCGAGGCGGTTGCCCATGGCTTCCATGCGGCCCTGAAGGTTGGCGGCAAGCCGCGGCGGGAAAGGGAAGGCGACCGTGAAGTCGGGACCTGACGGCACGCCGTCCATAACGAAGAAGTTGTGATTGTACTGCGGCGTTTCAATCACCTTGCGGCCGGTGTTGCGCAGAACGTGTTCGAGCACCATCTCCGGTTGACCCTTCACCAGCCGCACCGTCTTGGTATAGCGGTAAGCGTAGCCCGAACTCAGCGCCGCTGCATGCGTGAACTCCGCCCAGGTCTCCCCGGTCCGGATGCGCCACTTGCCCGGATCCACAATGGTATAGGTCTTGAATTGGTTGTAGCCCGCGCTATCCGGCTTGCGGAGCACGCCTACCCCGATGCGGAGAAACGTGCCCCCCGGTTGGGCCTCTTCGTAGCCGATGGCATTACGGTATTCCTCCACGGGCCCGGTAATCGCGTCATGAAGTTGGGGATCGTAGCGGGCAAACCACTGCCCGAAATACTCGTGACCTTGGAACTTCAGGCTGTAGATCACGCCGGACCAGTCGAAACGGGTCCCGCGATAGTAGCCCTGCGCGGGGTCGGGAAGGTACAACCCGGCAAGCAACACTCCATTCGTGAGTCCCAGGCGCGGCGCTTCGGCGGCGGCTGCCCAAGTGCCCAGCAGGCAGGCGAGCATGACGGATCGGAATAACATCGAGGCTCAAGATACCACAGTGATCCGCCGGAAGTACTACTAGTACTTTAACGTTATAACAGCCTATATCAATCTCAGAAATCGCCTGCCCTATCCGTATGAAATGGGTATGAATTCCTGCAGACTTCTTACGATGCCGGCTCCGAAGGAGCCTCTGTGGGCATCGGCGTTGCTTGCGGCGGACCCTGCCTGCGTGGATTCCGGGGTGCGCGTCGAGTGGCGCTATAGCCGCGACTCTCTACGCTTCACGAATCCGGGTCTGCACCCGGTCTTCATTTCCCAACTGGGCGTCCGGCTGGAAGCCGGCCGTGCTTTGGATGTCCGCTGGCCCGCCGGCGCCACTGCCTACGAATACCGCATGGTAAAACCCTCTTAGCCGCGGCTCTCCCTTGAAATCTGAAGCGGGACCAGCTTACATCCCCAGGATGGGACGCAGGGCCTCCACCTCTTCCATCGAGTTCGCCATCACGTCGAGAAACAACCCGCGCGGCTCCAGCGAATCCATCAGCAGCCGCATCTCTTCCGTGCTGAACGACCCGCGAATCAATAACGGCCTGCGCGCCTGCTGGACTTTCCGGAAGTGCGGGATCATCTCCTGGAGCGGCGGGCCGAGCGTGTCGTGGTTGATCTCGAAGCAGCGAATCTCTTCCATTTCCAGGAAGGCATCCAGCAGGAACATCGACGTTGAGTGCAGGTGAATGAAGCTGCATGCGAACCGGCTGGCAATCTGCCTGTCGATTGGCTGCACGAACCGGCGCAGCAGGTCCGGCGAGTACACCGCGCTGGCATCCTCCTGTAAGCGCACAATGGGGCCCGGCGCCCACAGGCAGTACTGCGCGTCGAAGTACCCGCCGTGGTAGAGCGGCAGCCGCTTCCAGAGGCCCTCCGTGGCCTCCTGAAAAACCTTGCCCAATCTGCACAGCAGTTCGGCGGATTTCCCGGGTTCATCCGTCAGATCCATGATGCTACCGGTATGCCCACGCAGCACCGCGTGAAGATCCGAAATCCCGAGTTCGGCCGAATGGCTGACGGGAAATCTTCCCGCGGCCACCCGCACCAGGGCCTCGGCGAAGGCGACATATTTCCGGAACCAGGGGTTGTCGGGGTCCAGATGGGCCGCCGCCAGCGCCTCGTCCCACGAGAGGTGCTGCTCCTCCGCCATGGTGTTATGCGGCAGGATGCGCACTTTGGCGCCGATCATGGCCGGAATCCAAGGTATGGCCACCTGGCCCGGGCAGCACCCGCGGATGACGTCGTCGTCCAGCATTTCCCCTTCCCGCAGCAGGCGGACGTGGTCCTCCAGGAACGCCTCGGGGTCGATCATTTCGGGGGTGAGATACCCGGCATCACCCCATTCCGTGCAAGGGGCGAACTCGTCAAACGGGAACCAGCCCATCAGGGAAAATCCCACCAGAGGACGTTGGACGTCCTCCCGTTTCCAGAACGCCCTGTAGCGCCCGATTTTAGCGGGGTCGTTGCCAAAGCTCGCGGCGGCCATCTACCAGGCTCCTATACGCTCGCGCCTTTGGCGGCCTTCGCCGCGCGCGCCATGGCCGCAATGTGGGCTGGGTTGGTGCCGCAGCAGCCTCCTATGATGTTGGCCCCGGCTTCGATCAACTCCTTTACGCGCGAAGCCATGTATTCCGGGGTCTCCTTGAACACGGACTTGCCGTCTTCAATGACCGGCATGCCCGCATTGGCATGGATCAGAATCGGCACGTTGGGAACGGCCGCGCGCATCTGCCTGGTGAGCTCGATCATGTTGGCGATGCCGTTGCCGCAGTTGGCGCCCACCACGTCCGCCCCGGCCGCCGCGGCTTCCCTGGCCGCCCGGTCCGGTTTTACCCCCATCATGGTGCGGAACCCCTTGGCGCCCTGCTCGAAGGTGAATGTGCAGATCACCGGAAGGGTGGTGTTCTCCTTGGCCGCTCTTACCGCCTGAATGGCTTCCTGGAGCGACGACATGGTTTCCACGCAGATGGCGTCCGCGCCGCCT
>JAMCRM010000209.1 GCA_023380575.1 Acidobacteriota bacterium
GTTGCCATGGTGGTGGTAAACCTGTACGCTTTTTCGCAGACCGCCGCAAGGCCGGGGGTCACGCTGACGGAGATGATCGAAAACATCGATATCGGCGGCCCCACCATGATCCGCTCCGCGGCTAAAAACTACCAGGATGTGGCCGTAGTGGTCTCGCCCGGCGATTACGCGGATATCCTGGAGGAGATGCGCGCCACAGGAGGGTGTGTTTCCGCCCAAACCCGGTGGAGACTGGCGCAGAAGGCCTTCCTCACAACCGCCGAGTATGACCGCGCCATCAGCACCCGCTTGGCGGCGCTAGACACGCCCGCCACGCCGTTGCCTGCCGTGCTGGATATCAGCGCACCCAAGTTGATGGACCTGCGTTATGGCGAAAACCCGCACCAGTCGGCGGCGCTCTACGGGACGCGCGGGGCGGGCATTGCGGGCGCGGAGCAGTTACACGGCAAGGAACTTTCCTACAACAACCTAGTCGATTTGGACGCCGCGTGGCAGGTGGCCTGCGAGTTCGAGCGCCCGGCAGTGGCCATCATCAAGCACACTAACCCCTGCGGCTGCGCCGAGCAGGGTTCGCTGGTGGAGGCATGGCGCAAGGCCCTGGAGTGCGATCCGGTTTCGGCATTCGGGGGCGTGGTGGGCTTCAACCGCTCGGTAGATGAAGAGACCGCGCGAGAGGCTGCCAGGCTGTTTGTGGAGGCCATGGCCGCCCCTGACTTCACTCCGGAGGCGCTGGCCGTGCTGCGCACCAAGAAGAATCTGCGGCTCATGAGAGTGGCGCCCGGACCGGTGCCCCTGGTGGTGAAATCCATCGCGGGAGGGTACCTTGCCCAGACGCCGGACGTGCACACACTGGTCCGCTCCCAGATTCAGGTGAAGACCCACCGCGCGCCGACTCAAGAGGAATGGGCCGCCCTGGAGTTCGCCTGGAAGGTGACCAAGCATGTGAAATCCAATGCCATTGTCTTCGCGCGCCAAGGCCAGACCCTGGGGGTGGGGGCTGGCCAGATGAGCCGCGTGGATTCGGCGAAAATCGCCGCCATGAAGGCGGTTCTACCGCTGGAGGGGACCGTGGTGGGCTCCGACGCTTTCTTCCCCTTCGCCGACGGCCTGGAAGAGGTGGCCCGCCATGGCGCCACGGCGGTGATCCAGCCCGGCGGTTCCGTGCGGGACGGGGAAGTGATCGAGGCTGCCGACCGCCTCGGCCTGGCCATGGTGTTTACCGGCGTGCGCCACTTCCGGCATTAATGGGCAATGGGGCAGCGGGTGACTTCGAGGATGCGAGCGAGGTCGCCCGGGGCCACCAGCATCTGCGCGCCGCGGACGCCGGCGCTCACGGAAATCACCTGCCATTGGTCCGCGCTGCCGTCCAGGTAAAGCGGGTAGGGTTTGCGGGTGCCCACGGGAGAAACGCCGCTGCGGATGTATCCTGTCAGTTCGAGGATATCCTTTAGCGGGACCAGGTCGACTTTCTTGTTGCCGCTGGCAGCGGCCAAGGCCTTCAGGTCCAGTTCGGCGTTGCCGGGGATGGACGCCAGCAGGACTCCGGAACGGTCCCCGCGCACCACCAGGGTCTTAAATACCTGCCCGGCGGGCATGCCGATGGCTTCGGCTACGTGCGTGGCGCTCAAGTCTCGTTCGTCCACCGCGTAAGTGCGGATCTCATAGGGAATGCCGCTGCGGTCCAGCAACCGCGCCGCATTGGTCTTAACTGCGTAATTTTTTTTACCCACCTACCATCCGTGCTGCGCCATGGTTTCGCGGCCGACCGAGATGATGATGGGGTCCGCGAGGCGCCTGTAATCCTCCAGTTTCATATGAATCACGTCGCGGTGGGTACCCGCGTTGAAGGCGATGCTTTCGTCCCGTAGGAGGCTGCTATCCACGTAGACGGGCATTTTGTAGAGGGTGCCGAAAGGCGGCATGGCCCCCAGGTCGCAATCGGGAAAGAGTTCGCCCAACTCAGTTTCGGTAGCCAGACGCACGTGGCTGAGGCCCAGGGCAGCCCGTAGTTCCTGGAAATCGACCACCATGTTGGCGGGCAGCACCAGCATGGCGTAGCCGTTATCTCCCCAGATGACGACGGTCTTGGCCACCTCGCGGGTGGGCACATGCTCGGCGGATGCCACCTCGCGTGCGGTGTACGCGAGCGGATGGGTGGTGTGTTGGAACGGGACATGGCTCTGATCCAGAAAGAGCCTCAGTTTCTCGGATATCGCCATACAACCTCCTTTGGGGGACGCCGCAATTCAGGCGCGGGATGAAGGGGAAGTACTGGGAGGCGAGGTAACCCGGCCGGTAAATCATGCTGGCGGTCCTCTGGAAACATTGTACGCCGGGCGGTCAATAGGGGGCGATAGCGGGAGAGGGGAGGGAACTGCTAAAATCGGTGTATTGCCGTCCAGCCGGTGAGGTGCGAGAGCGGTTGAATCGGGCGGTCTCGAAAACCGTTGACCCTTTACGGGGTCCGTGGGTTCGAATCCCACCCTCACCGCCATCTACCAAAATCGCCGGACGGTGTACATCTGAAGTACCCGGCCGACGTTTATAGCCTTTTGGGCCGCTCTCCCGCCCGCTGGCCGTTGGTGCTGGATGGGTATCCCGCCGATGCCGAACAGCCGTTTCAGGTACAAGCCGCGTGGGATCTTGAGCGGAACGGGCTGGTTCTATACGTCTATAACGCTACCCCGCAGACGCGGGTGGCGGAATTCGATTTGGCCCGGCTCGGCCGGGCATTTAAGCACGCTCGTGTGCAGACTCTGTCGGCTCCCGACCTGCTTCAAGTGAACACCGTAAAAGAGCCGCATCCGATCACGCGTGCGGAGTTCGGGCAGAACTTGAATCCTGGCGAACCTCTGAACGTGAACGCAGCCCCGTTCTCCTTCACCGAGTTGGTGTTGGAACAGAAGAACTGAAGGGGCGCCCTCCCAACCCCTTCCACCCGCGGTACGGCGGTTTCTGAACAAACCCGCTTTGCTATATGCTTAAGCTTCTGCGAAGGTGTTCATGAGATTGCTGCCGGCTCTATTGCTCTGTTCCATCTCGCTGGGGGCGACCGGGCGTACCGTGATTCCTCTTGACGGAGAGTGGCAGATCACGGACTCCACGGCAGCCGAGGCTGTCCCTGCAAGCTTCGACCACAAGGTCCCCGTGCCAGGCCTGGCACACTCCTCGGTGCCGCCCTTCCCCGATGTCGATCAGTTCGACAGCCGCCAGGTGATCCAGAATCGCGTTTCGAAAGGAATACTGCCGAAAAGCGCGCTGGTGCGGGATGCGGGCGTATCCCGGCAGGGGCGCAACTGGTTCTGGTACCGCCGGACGTTCGCCGTTTCCGGCAGGCGCAGCGTGGCCATTCTGCGGATCAACAAGGCGCAGTTCGGGGCCGCAGTATGGCTCAACGGGAAGAAGGTCGGCGAACACCTGCCGTGCTTCTCGGCCGCGATCCTGAACGTATCCGACGCGATCCGCTGGGACGCCCGGAACGAACTCATTATTCGGATCGGCGCTCACCCGGGCGTGCTGCCTCGAACCGTCACCGCGGGGACCGACTTCGAAAAGAACCGCTGGACGCCGGGTATCTACGACAATGTCTCGATGCTACTCAGTGACAACCCTGCAATAGACACAGTGCAGGTGGCGCCGAAGGTGGCCGACAGCGGCATCGTGGTCGAAACCAGGCTTCACAACTACGGCGCCGCTCCAGCCGCGTTCACGCTGCAGCACCGCGTGCATCCCTGGAAATCGACGGTGTTGGCAGCCAGTTCGAAGCCGCGCAGGCTGTTGTTGGGAGCAGGCGAAGAGAAGACCTTCACCGAGATCATACGCATCCCGAACGCAAAATTGTGGTGGCCGGAGGATCCGAATCTTTACGTCGTGGAAACGAGCACCGGCGGCGACAGCGCGGCGACCCGTTTCGGCATGCGCGAATTCCGCTTCGACACGGCAACCAGGCGCGCCTGGCTGAATGGCCGCGTTTACTACATGCGCGGGTCGAATATAACCCTGCACCAGTTCTTCGAGGATCCCAAATCGGGCACGCTGCCATGGGATGAGGCC
>JAMCRM010000210.1 GCA_023380575.1 Acidobacteriota bacterium
ATGGAGGGAAATTTGAGTGGATTTGCCCGAGCCGTCAATCCCCCCGACCACGATCAATCTGCCTTTGTACCGGTTGGGAGCGAATGAAGCCATAGATTTAGTTTGTGAGGATACGTGGACGCCGCCGTTTCGGTTTTCCGGACGCAGGCGGCTCCATCTGCTGGGAGAACGACAGGAGCAGGCTATCGAGCGTGTTGCGAATATGAGCGCGCATGGCGCATTCGGCCCATTCGGGATCTCGCGCCTCCAGCGCGCTCAGAACACTCTCGTGCTCGCGAAAAGCGCGCAACCGCCGGCCTTCCACCGCCGAGGCCATGCGCTGGAACCATCGCACCTGCCCACTGTAGATGGACCGCAACCGCTCCAGGGGACCTCCGGCGCACAGGGAAAATACTACGTCGTGGATCCCGTCACCGGCATCCGCGGCGCCGCTTTCGGCCGCCTGGCGCGCAAAGCCCGGCCGCAACGATTCGAACGTCTCGCGCAGGGAAAGCAGACCGGCGCCGTCGATGTTCCGGGCCGCCTCGCGCGCCGCCACGCCCTCCAACGCCTCGCGGATCAGGAACACCTCTCGAATATAGGCCGGTGTGAGTTGAACGACGCGCGTGCCGCGGTGCGGTGAATACTCGACGAAGCCTGCCTCGGACAGCTTCCGGAGCGCCTCCCGCAGCGGAGTGCGGCTCACGTTCAGTTCCGAGGCGAGCCACTCCTCGCGCAGACTACCGCCGGGAGAGAATCTTCCGGATATGATTCCTTCTCGAATGGCCCGATACGCGTCATCTCGCAAGATCGATTTCGGCATAATGTAGCCCGGCCGCGGGTTCCCGCGCGCAAACGTCGCCCAAGAACTATTGTATACAGTGAACCGCCTGTTAGAATTGAATTAGCCTTATGGCCCTCGAATCAATCAGGGGATCCCTGAAAGAAAAAGGGGTGCGCCTCACGCGCCAGCGGCAAATTCTGCTGGAGTTGATCGACAAGGCCGGCCAGCACCTCGACGCCGAACGCCTGTATCGACTGGCGAAAGAGCGCGACCCGAAACTGAACCGGGTCACCGTGTACCGCACCTTGAAGATGTTGAAGCAGGGCGGACTGGTAGACGAACTGGACCTGATGCACTACGGGGGCGATCAGCACTACTACGAGAGCCGCTTGAAGCAGGAGCACGCGCATGTGATCTGTCTGCGCTGCGGCAGAGTAGAGGAGTTCTTCGGCGAGCCGCTGCAGCGGCTCAGACGACAGATCGAAACGCATTTCGGTTTTCAAGTGGTGCTGTCCCGGACCGAGGTAGGCGGCTATTGCGCGCATTGCCGAACGCTGAGGGCGAGCGAGATCGAACAGGCGCGGCGGGAGGCCGAGGCCGCCGACGGTTCGCCCCGGCCTCACAAGGAGTCCGTTCCGCGCGATCGGACCAGACGCGCCTGATGCCTTCGCCTTCGCTGATTATCGTCGACCCCAACGGGCGCCGCACGCACGCGGAGATTGAATCCCTGCCCTTCAAAATCGGCCGGCAGGCGGACAATCACCTGATCCTTCGCGACAGCCGCATCTCCCGCAACCACGCCCGCATCGTCGTCGAAGGCGGGGAGTACGTCGTTGAGGACGCAGGCAGCCGCCATGGCGTTTTCGTCAACTCCAGGCGGATTCAGCGCCAGGCGCTGCGAAATTCGGACCGGATCGAATTCGGATATCCGGATTGCTATTGCCTGATTTATACGCAAGGAACAGCCGCCGCCATTGCGGAGCACCTGGCCGATCCTGCCGGAGTGAAATCGGGCATTCCCGGCGTGGGTGCGAACCTGGCGAAACTCCGCGCCATCCTGGAGGTGGGGCGCGCGCTGCAGACCTCATTTTCCATGGATGACGTGCTGGGCGCGGTGGTGGACGCCGCCTTGGCCGTCACTGGCGCCGAACGCGGGTTTCTGCTGCTCCGCACAGAGGAGGACCTGGAGATACGGATCGCCCGCGGCAAGAATGGCGGACCCCTCGACGAGTCCGACCTGCGCGTACCGCGGTGCGTCATTCATCGCGCCTTGAAGCAACGGCGCGATCTGCTCTCCATGAGCTTCAATCCGTTGGAGGACGAGGGTCTGAGTCCGGAACACAGTGTAGCGGACCTGGAGCTGCGCAGCGTGGTCTGCGTGCCGCTGGTGCGCATCAACACCTCCGTGAGCGAAGACACCAGCATGCTTTCCACGGACCGGGGCACGGTGGGCGTGCTCTACATGGATTCCCGCCGGCTCGCGGCCGACCTCTCCGGCGGCAACCGCGAGTTGCTCCAGACCCTGGCACTCGAAGCCTCCACCGTGCTCGAAAACGCGCGCCTGCTCGAAGAGGAACGGATCAAACAGAAGATCGAGGAAGAATTGAACGTGGCACGCACCATCCAGCGGAGCCTGCTGCCGCGCGAGTTGCCCGCCACGGGCTGGTTCCGCGCCTGTGGCAGCAGTCTGCCCTCGCATCAGGTGGGCGGAGATTACTTCGACGTGGTGCGCGTCGATGAAGACCGCTGGTCCGCGGTGGTGGCCGATGTATCCGGCAAGGGGGTCAGTTCCGCGCTTCTGGCTTCGCTGCTGCAGGGCGCCTTCATCGGTCTGATTTCCGCTGGCGTGGCCGCGCTGCAGGAGCGGATCTGCCGCGTCAACCGGTTCTTGTGGGAACGAACCGGGGGCGGCAAGTATGCGACCGTGTTCTTCTGCCTGCTGGATCGCGACGGACAATTGCACTACATCAACGCCGGGCACTGCTCGCCCCTGGTGGTCTCGAGGAGCGCCGGGACCGAGTACCTGGAGACGACCGCGGTGCCCCTGGGACTGCTGGAAGGAAGCGGGTTCCCGGTCGCGCGGAAGTTGCTGGCGCCGGGCGACAAGGTCGTCATTTACAGCGACGGCATCACCGAAGCCCAGAACGCGGCGAATGAATTTTTTGGCCGCAAGCGCCTGCGCGCCATCGCGCTCGCAAATGCCGCCGCAAGCTGCGAAACCCTGCACGAAGCCGTGCGCGAGGCGGTCGTGGCGTTCACCAAGGGCGCGGACCAGAGCGACGACATGACGCTTTTGATCCTGGAGTACCGCGCGGACGCCTCCGCCGCCCTCAATCGGCTATGATCCAGATCAGGAGCCTATGCCTCGCCTTCTACTGCCATCCGCCCTGCTTGTAGCCTTGTTCTGCCCGCTTGCCGCGCAGGAGCGGCCCTTATCCGCGCTTCCCTACACGCCCAGCCTCGATCTCACCTCCATGGACCGTTCCGTAAATCCCTGCACCGATTTCTACCATTACGCCTGCGGGAACTGGATCAAACGGAATCCGATACCGCCCGACCAGGCGCGCTGGGACGTGTACGCGAAGATGACGGACGAAAACGAGCGCTTCCTGTGGGGCCTTCTGGAAGAGGCGGCGCGGCCCGATCCCGGCCGCAGCCCCGCGCAGCAGAAGATAGGCGATTACTTCAGCGCCTGCATGGATGAGCCCGCAGTCGATAAAGCCGGCG
>JAMCRM010000211.1 GCA_023380575.1 Acidobacteriota bacterium
CTTCCCGGGGATCAACTGGGGCGGTGGTCCCATCTGGCCGCTCGCCAATCCGGTGCCCTTCAACCTGCAAGGCATGCAGTCGGTGTGGTACATGACCTATACCACCTGGGCTTTTCAGGATTCGATCAGCTTCTCTACGGGACGCCACTTCATGAAAGCCGGTTACGAGAACTGGAACTGGTTCTACAACGGCCCGGTGGGCCCACCCTACGCGGCTTTCAACTTCTCTTCCGCTTCCACCACCATCCCCCAGGAACAGACCATCGGGAACTATACAGGGTACTCCTTTGCGTCCTACTTGCTGGGAATGGTTAACAGCGCCTCGCTGGCCGCGCCCAATCCCCTGTCCCCTCATGGCCTCTACCATGCGCTGTACTTCCAGGACGATTTCAAGTTCCGGCCGAACCTGACCCTGAACCTCGGCGTGCGCTACGATTACAACCCGCTGGCGTTTGAGTCGCATGACCGCATTACGAGTTGGAACCCCTATAAGACGGACCCGCTGGTAAACCTTCCGGGCGCCTACGATTTCGCGGGCTCCTGCGCCATCTGCACCGGCAGGCGGAACTTCGGCACGCGCGATTTCAACAACTTCGGCCCGCGCATCGGCTTCGCGTGGCAGGCCCTCAAAGACTTCACCATTCGCGGCGCTTACACCATTTCGTTTATCGGCGACGATTCCGGCACGGCGTTGGGATCCACCCCCGGATTCACCACCGGCGGGATGGGGCCGGACATCGTGGGAGCCGGTTCCTACGACCTGGCGGCCAACGCGCTTTACCCCTGGAAGGGGCTGTTCAACTGGGATGACGGTTTCCCGCAAGACCGCTACGTTCCCCCCACGCGCAACCTTTCCTATGCGGATACGCTTGGCCCCGCCTACTATGTGGACCCGCGCTACGGCATCGCACCCTACATCCAGCAGTGGAACCTCAACCTGCAAAAGCAGCTGCCCGGCAAGGTTCTGCTGGATATCGGCTACATCGGCAACAAGGGAAACAAGTTGCGGCACCCGGCTTTAGAGCGGATCAACCAGACTCCCGCGTCCGCAATTTCGCAGTACGGGGCCAACCTGCCGCGGACCATCACCAGCGCGGCGGACGCGGCCAGGTATGGCGTGCCCTATCCGTATCCCGGCTTCACCGGTACGGTGAACAGCGCCTTGCGCCAGTTCCCGCAACTGCGCAGCAACAGCACCGTCAACACCATCGCCGGTGACGACGGATTCTCCAACTATCACTCCCTCAACCTGATCGTCAACCGGCAGTTCCATCAGGGCCTGTCTATCTACGCCAACTGGGTCTGGTCGAAGACCATCGACAACATGGGAGGCGCGATGCTGGATTATTACAACCGCGACCTGGACAGCCTGATCAATGCCAGCGACGCGCCGCACCGTGTCAAGATCTTCGTGCAGTACCAACTTCCCCTGGGGCGGAACAAGTATTTTGGAACGGGCATGCCCAGGGTTCTGGACTGGATCGTGGGCGGCTGGGAAGTCTCGGGCATCGGCAATTACTCGAGCGGTAACCCCCTGGGCTTCAGCGGCGCGCCGGCCATCAACGGCTGGAACGGCGGCACCCCCAGGATGATGGTCCAGCCGGGCGAACCGGGCTTGCCCCTGGTCAGGGGAGACTACGATTACGCTAATCGGCTGTCGAAGCCGGCCGCTAATAAGTACTTCGATACCTCGTTGGTTAGCAGCCCGGCGCCACTAACCCTGGGTTCGGCGGCCCCGCGCTTCGCATATTTCCGCAGTTGGGGCACCCGGAGCGAAGACCTGGGCCTGCGCAAGGTCTTCCGGGTGAAAGAGAAATACATTACGCAGGTGCGCGCGGACTTCCTGAACGCCATCAACCGCCACAACCTGCCTGGTCCCAACACGGGCATTACCAGTCCCTACTTCGGCTACATCACCGGCAACCCCGGCGGTAACCGGGTAATCGAAGGCAGTGTGAAGTTCGATTTCTAGTTTGCGGGGTAGCCTGGCTCGCCAGGCTGCCACCCCGCCCCGCAGCCGCAGCCGATGGTTTCGCGCGCGGTATAATCGAAGGCGTGAAACTTGTTGCCCTTACTGTCGCTGCTCTTGCGCTCACCTGCTGCGGTCGCGGCGCCAATGACAAGAATGCCGTCCGCCAAGGCGTTCTCGATTACCTCTCCACGAGGCAGAATCTCAGCCTCACTGCGATGAACGTCGATGTGACTTCGGTTACCTTCAGGGGTAAGGAAGCCGACGCTACGGTGTCTTTCGCGCCCAAAGGATCCGGGGCGGGAGCGGGCATGACGATCAACTATGTTCTTGAGCGGCAGGGAAACCGCTGGGTGGTCAAGGGGCGGGGTAACGGCGGCGGAATGCCGCATGCGGGCGCTATGCCGCAGGGTATGGGTGGTAGTCCGCACGGCGGCATGCCGCCCATGCCGGGGCTGGATACGGGTAAGGGTGCGCAGGGCGCCGCCCCCGGGCAACTGCCGCCGGGGCACCCCGCGGTAAAGGGCTCGGATAAAAAATGAAGCGAGTCGCGATCCTGGGCGGGGGACCGGCGGGAGCTTTTGCCGCCGCTCAACTGGCTGCGGGCGGCCTGGACGTGGTTCTCTTCGACGAGA
>JAMCRM010000212.1:0-333 GCA_023380575.1 Acidobacteriota bacterium
TCATCGGTGTGCTCCTTCGCACTCGGTACGAAATGAGCATACGGGAAGATTGGGGCCGTGCCCTCACGCAAAGCTCCGCCGCAAAAGGCATGGCGCAACTTGGCGCACTTTGGCGCCCAGCGCGGCATGAAGTGATATACTCCCGCCTATGCGTTCTGCATGGTCCTTGGCTTTTATAACGATGTTCTGCGCCACGCTCGCCTGTGCCGCGGATCTTTCCGGCACATGGAAATTCACGGTTGAAACCGAACAGGGCAGCGGAACTCCCACTTTCGTGCTCAAACAGGACGGCGAAAACCTCAGTGGAACCTATTCCGGCATGCTGGGCGAGGC
>JAMCRM010000212.1:343-3161 GCA_023380575.1 Acidobacteriota bacterium
TGGGTGGCGAGAAACTGAAAATAGAGTACTCAGGAGAGGTCGAAAGCGCCAGCCGTATGAAAGGCAAGGTGCAGTTCGGCGATTACGGCTCGGGCACCTGGACGGCGGCGCGGCAATAGGCCGGTCCGCCGTCCGAAATCTACTCAGGCTGCGACGATCCGTTCGCGGCCGCGGTCCCAGCGCATGTACTTCTGCTTGCGGAATGCCTGCACGCCCATGTCGCAGGCCACCACGCCGTAGTATCCCAGCATGCAGTCGCACTTGAGCGGCTCATTGCGGCGGACGGCGGCCATCAGGTTGCGGTGGTGCAGGCGCAGATCCTCCCCGCCGGTTTTGCGGTGCACGAACTCGCTCACTTCCTTGGCGAACAGCTTTTGGGGCTCGATCGTGAAACCCGTGTTGGTGAATTTCAGGGTGGCTTTGTGCCCGCGCAGGACGTGGTCGACGGGCGTGTCGTTGGCCTGGGAGGAGACCAGAAGGACGGTCGGGCCGCCCGGGTAATCGAGCATGATATTGAACGTGTCGGGTACCTCGGCCAGGCTCTGGGTGAACTCCCACTTGCCGCCCGTGGCCACCGCGCGCTCCGGAAAAGTTAATCCCAGGGCCTTGATGATGCGGGTTACGCGGTGAATAAACAGGTCCGTGGCAATTCCCCCGGAGTAATCCCAGTACAGGCGCCAGCGGAAATAGCGGTTCGGCGTCCAGGGCCGCTTAGGCGCGGGGCCGAGCCACGTTTTCCAGTCCAGATTGACCCCCGGCTTTGCGTCGGCGTCGATGGGATAGGCCCAGAAATCGTCCAGGTGATTGCGCGAATAATCGATCTGCGCGACGACGACTTTCCCCAGCACGCCGCCCTTCACCTGCTCATAGGCGGCCTCATAGGAGTCGTCGGACATTCCCTGCACGCCGACCTGCAGTTTCACGCCCGTGTGGCGGACCTTGGCCACCAGCTTCCTGGCCTGTTCGGTGGTATGCGCCATGGGCTTTTCCAGGTAGATGGCCTTGCCGGCGTCGGCGGCATCGCAAGCCATCTGGTAATGCCAGTGTTCGGGTGTGGCGATGAGGACGTAATCGATGTCCTTATCGTCGAGCACCTGGCGATAATCATGGTAGGGCTTCCCCCCGGTGCTGGCCGCGGCGGCGTCCAGGCGCTTCTGATAGAGATCGCAGACCGCGGCAATGGTGAAATTATCGGTTTCGCGCATTCTGACCAGGGACTGCATGTGGCCGCTGCCCATGCCACCGCATCCGATCACGCCGATTCGCAGGCGCTCGTTAGCTCCCGCCACCTGGGCATAGCTGCGCGCGGTTGCCACCGAAACCGCCGCAGCGGAAATGAAGTTACGTCGCGAGATATTCATTGGATCAGCCAACACGAGATGATATCACCCTGTACTGTATTGCTGGGTCAGGTTTCCATGCTCAGGTACATTTGCCGTGTGCTACGCATGGCGGCGATTGCCGTGGCCAACGCACGCGGTAGCGCGATTTCTAGTACAATCTACGCTTACCAGCCATGAATAAGTTGATCGGAGTTGTGCTTGCCGCTGCGGCGCTCGCAGGCGCCCAAACGGCGCCGTCCGCGCCGCAGCTCCGGATTGGGATCGTGGGTAATCCCACCGAGCGCCCGTCCTGGACGGACCAGGAAGTCGCCGCCCTCAACGCGCTCGGCTTCAACGAAGTGCAGTTGAACATCGCGTGGGGTTCGCGGCCTTTCGGCGAGCCGCTTAACCTGCTCGACGTCGTGACGGTGCCGGGAGAGCAGGAACAACCCGGCACGGCCAAGCGGCGCGCCGAACTGCGCCGGCGCCTGGAACTGGCCCGGCGCCACGGGCTGCGCACGCTCTTCCATTTCGGTTCGCCCTACATGAACCGGAACCCCTACACGGGCGAGGTCCGGCGCATCAGTTACGCGGGGATCGACCTCAAAACCGATGACCCCTTCTTTGACGTGATGAACCCGCTGGTGGTGAAGCACGAAGTGGCCCTGCTTCGGGAATTTCGCAAACAGTTCCCCGAAGTGGACGACATTCTGGTCTACACTCTCGACCAGGATGCCTGGCAGGCTGTGGAGTTCGGCCCCAGCAAGTTCTCACGCGGCATCCCGCTGGCGGAGCGGTTGCCGCCGTACATAAAGGAACTGCACAAGGCCTGGACCGCGGGCCGCGAAGACAAAGCCCGTATGTGGTGGGAGCCCTGGGAGCTTTCCGCCGGGCAGATCTATACTATGTTGCCGCAGTTGCCGCGCAAGGGTTTCGGTCTGGCCATTCACAGCAATATCGCGGAAGCGCAAATCGCCCTTCCGGTGGACCTGTGGTTCCGCAACGTGGTGCGCATGTGCCGGGGTTTCGGTATCCCGGTGGTTGCGGAAGGTTTCTACTCCTCCATGAATGAGGAGATCGAGCCGCTCTTCATTCCCGACCCCCGCCTGGTGGACGAGCAGTTTCAGGCCGTGACCCGCGTGAACGGCGTCATCGGCATCAAGGAATACTACGGGATCCTACCTCTGGAGCGGGATTTCAACCAGGAGATGCTGCGGGCGAGGCTGGCCAGCCCGGGCAGCACTACCGGGCAGTTGATGGATACGATCACGCGCCGGTTCGGCCCGCTACAGGCCAGCGTGAAGCAGTACCTCGGGCTGTTGTCCGATGCGCGGCAGGTTTACGCCTGGGACGCATCGTGGTACGCGCGGGAAGCCGGACGGGCCAGTCTCGATCACGGCTGGAGCGCGGCCTTTGTGCGCGGGCAGCAGGTGGAATCGCCCAGTTGGTGTTCCACGCGCAAGGCCATTTTCATGTCCCCGTTCGATGGGAGTTTT
>JAMCRM010000213.1:0-278 GCA_023380575.1 Acidobacteriota bacterium
GCAGTTGGTGGGCGCGACCCGGGCCACATGATCCGCAGCGCTGCCGGCGCGACGAGCGCTAGCGCACCAGGGGGAATGCATACATGTTTGCCGCCCGGAATCCGCGAGAGCGGGAACTGCTCGAGCGGACGCGGATTTCGATTATCGGATGTGGTAGTTTCGGATCTGCATTAGCGGATATGCTGGTGCGCGCGGGCGTCGGGAGGTTGACCCTGATCGACCCCGAGCCGCTGGCGGCGGAGAACCTCGGCCGCCACATGTTGACCGGCAAGGATGTG
>JAMCRM010000213.1:368-15171 GCA_023380575.1 Acidobacteriota bacterium
TCGCGGCGTTGGGAGTCGGCGGTGAACGCCGTCTCCCTCGAGAAGGGTTTGCCGGCGGTCTTTGTCGGGGCCTACGGCGCTGTGCGCGCGGCGGAAGTCCAGATTTGCGTGCCCAGTGTTACGGCATGCCGCGAGTGTTTCGCGCAGTTTCGAACCGCGGAGGAGATTCCCGCGACTGCGGAGCGGTACACGGATCCCGATTTTGACGAAACCCGTGTGCCCGGCCAAACCGGACTGTGGGGGTCCGTTTTGGCCGCCGGCGGAATCGCGTTTCACGCCGTGCTGGCGCTCGTGGGGGTGCGCGGCAAGTGGGACCCCGAGCGGCCGCTGTGGATTGTGAATCTCGACTATGAGGGATTCCAGCCCTATGCGGTGACGTTCGCCCGGGTGCCGCGCGGATGCCCGGTCTGCGACGAAAGCAGGATTGCGGAACTGGCTCTGGATGAAAGCGCCTGATCAGGGATACTCCACACTCACCAGAAACAAGCCCTTCGCCGGCGCCGTGGGACCGGCCTTGCACGGCGCCGGAGCGAGGAGGGCGTCCAGGTCCGCCGCGCCCAGATTGCCTTTGCCGGCTTCGAGCAGCGTGCCCACCATGTTGCGCACCATGTGCTTGAGGAAGCCCGAACCGCGCACGCGGTAGACCAGGCGTCCGGGGCGGCGCTCCAATTGCGATGAGAAGATCGTACGCACCTTGGAGGCTCCCGCGGTATCGCTCGGGTCGGAAGCGGCGAAGGCGCTGAAATCGCGTTCCCCGGCGAACATAGGGGCCAGCACCGCCATGGCGTCCTCATCGAGCGGGTAGGGATAGTGATGCGCATAACGCCACTCCCACGGCGGACAAGCCTCGGCCCGCACGATGCGGTACTCATACGTCTTGGCCACCGCATCGAAGCGCGGGTGAAATTCGGGTTTGGCCTCTTCGGCGGCGAGCACCCGTATGGCGGGGGGCAGCAGACGGTTCACCGCCTTGCGGAGGTTATACAGAGGGATGCGGTTTTCCAGCGTGAACGCCGCCACCTGGGCCATGGCGTGCACACCGGCATCGGTCCTTCCGGAACCGGCCACCTGCACGGCGCGGCCCTCGATTTCCGCCAGCACGGCTTCGAGCGTTCCCTGAATGGTAGGCAGGCCGGGCTGCACCTGCCAGCCGTGGAAAGCGGTGCCGTCATAGGCCACGGTGATGCGGATGCGCCGCATCAGACCGGCCGGGAGCCCGGCTTCACCACCGGGATGCCCTGCGCGCACAGAGGGCACGCCTCCGGCTGCCACGCCTGCGCCTCGATGGTAACCAGCGCGGTGCGAGACACCCCGACCTGCGCACTGCCGCCGGAACGGTCGATGACGGATCCGGCGGCCAGTACCTCGGCGCCCGCCGCGCGCAACACGTCCACCACATCGCGCGTGCTGCCGCCCGTGGTCACGACGTCCTCAACGACGATCGCGCGCTCTCCCGGCGCGACGGTAAAGCCGCGCCGCAGAATCATTTTGGCCGCCGCGTCGCGTTCCGTGAAGATGTGCCGCGCGCCCAGCGCGCGCGCCACCTCGTGTCCGATGATCAGGCCGCCCAGAGCGGGAGAAACCACCACCGATACCGGTCCGCCGACCAGGTCGCGCAATTGCGCTCCCAATAGCCTGCCCAGGAGTTCGGCCTCCGCGGGGTGCTGCAACACCAGCGCGCATTGCAGATATTGGGAACTGTGCATGCCGCTGGTCAGGCGGAAATGTCCGTTGAGGTAGGCGCCGGTGGCGCGGAAGGCGGCGAGAATCGACTCGGCTTGCGGGCTCACGAACGCCAATATACCATTGAGTATAAACATTCAGCCGTGGATACACGACAACCATCCCGAGTTCGAGGATTCCGTTTATGTATCGAGCGCAATCATCAATCGCTCTGCTGTGTGCGCTGCTGTTGACATCGGCGCCGGGCATCGCCGCCGATAATGGCTCGGATGCGCGCATGGGAGCGCATCAACTGCAGCGTCCAGGGGGCCTGATTCCCCGGCTGACCGGGCATTACAGCCCCACGCAGGTGCCGCCCATCGACCTATCCAATTCCAATCGCCTGGAGTCGCTCCTGCGCGCGGGGAACCTGTATCTGTCGCTGCAGGATGCCATCGCGCTGGCGCTCGAAAACAATCTAGATATCGAGATCCAGCGCTACGGTCCGCAGATCGCCGACGCCTCCGTGTTGCGCGCCAGGGCGGGCGGCTTTGCCCGTGGGGTGACGACATCGGTGAGTTCGGGCCCGTCGAGCTCCACAGGTGGGGCAGGCTCGTCGGCGCAGACCGGCATCAGCGGCAACGCCGCCTCGGCCGCGAGCGCGACCGGCATTACCGCGGGATCCACGCTGGTCACCCAGACCGGTTCTCAGATTCCGAATCTCGACCCCATCCTGACAAGCGCCATGCGCTTTGCCCACACCAGCACCCCGCAGACCAGCGCGTTCGTCACCGGCACCAACGCCCTGGTGTCCCGCAACGACACTTCCAGCGTCGGCATTCAGAAAGGCTTTCTCACAGGCACCACGCTGAACCTCAACCTGAGCAACCAGCACCTGAGAAACAACAACCGCAGCGCGGATTTCAACCCCGCGGCCAGTTCCACGGTGGGCTTCACGCTGAACCAGCGGCTGCTGCAGGGCTTTGGGGTTGCGGTGAACTCACGGCAGATCGCCATCGCCAAGAACAACCGCGAGGTGGCCGACCTCACGTTCAAGAACCAGGTCATCACCACCGTCTCGGCGGTCATGAATCTCTACTGGGACCTGGTCAGCTTCAACGAAGACGTCAAGGTAAAAAAGCAATCGCTGGCGGCCTCGCAGAAGCTGTATGAAGACAACAAGAAGCAGGTGGAGGTGGGAACGCTGGCGCCGATTGAGGTGGTCCGCGCGGAAGCCGAGGTGGCTTCCCGCCAGCAGGATCTGACCATCGCCCAGACCCAGTTGCTGCAGCAGGAAACCATTCTGAAGAACGCGCTGAGCCGCACCGGCGTGGCCAGCCCCACCGTCGCCGAGGCGCACATCATTCCCACCGACCGCATCCGCGTACCCAACGTGCAGCCCATCGTGCCGCTGCAGGACTTGACCGCCACGGCGCTTTCCGCGCGTCCGGAGATCGCCCAGGGGCGCATCCAGACACACAACTCGCAGATCAACCTGCGGGGCGACCGCAGCGCGCTGCTGCCCACGCTCGATGCTGTGGTCAGCCTGAGCAACAACGCCCTGGCGGGCGATCCCAGCACGCTGCCGGTGGTGCCGGGCCGCACGCGCGCGCAGAACCCGTTCTTCGTGGGCGGCTACGGCACGGTACTGAGCCAGTTGTTCGCGCGCAATTTCCCCGACTACAGCTTCGGCTTCAACCTGAACATTCCCATCAGCAATCGGGCGGCGCAGGCCGATATGGTCAACGACCAGCTCGTCCTGCGGCAGCAGCAACTCCAGTTGCAGCGGCTGGAGAACCAGGTGCGGGTGGACGTGCAGAATGCGCTCATCGCCCAGCAGCAGGCCTGGGCGCGCTACCAGGCGGCCGCCAAGGCGCGGGTGCTGCAGGAGCAGACCGTGGATGCCGAGCAGAAGAAATTCGCCCTGGGCGCCTCCACCATTTACAACGTGATTCTGGCGCAGCGCGACCTGGCCACCGCGAAATCGGCGGAAGTGGCCGCCACCAGCGCCTACGCCAAATCCAGGGTAGACCTCAGCCGCGTAACCGGCCAGACCCTGTCGGATAACAACATCTCCATTCGCGACGCGTACCGCGGCTCGATTCAGCGGCCGGCCGACCGCATCCCCGAAACCGCGCAGCAGAAGTAGCGTTCACAGGGCGGCGCGGCCCGCGGACGGCGCTCCCGGCTGAAAAGCCGCTTTCAACTCCCGGGCCCAGTTCAGGATCACAACCACGCGGGTAGCTTTCACATCGCGGTGGTTGTCTTTGATCATGAGAAAGCGCCGGCCATCCGGCGTCACATCATAGTTTGCCGAGGTCGGCCCGGGCGGCCCGCAGGAAGAGCTCATGCCGTGGGAGTACGGTCCTTCCCAGAGTTGCGCGGGCCTGCCGGCTCGAACCGGCGGGCCCAGGTCCATGGTCACCGCCATCATGCGTTCGCCATTGCGGTAGAACAGTTGCCTGCCGTCGCGCCGCCAGATGGGATCGGTGCCGCCCTCGGAGGAAATCTGGATTTTGGGACCGGGGCCCGGCCACGGTTGAATAAAGACCTCGGCCCGGCCGGATTCCGTTGAGCAGTAGGCCACCCATTTGCCGTCCGGCGAGAATTTCGCCGACCCCTCCACGGCCCTGGAACTGATAAATGGTTTCGGAGTCCTCTCGCCCTGCATCGGCAGAACCCAGACATCGGTCCTGTTGGCGCGGTCGTCCGAGGAGTTGAACAGGAGGTAGCGGCCGTCCGGAGAAAACGAATCGACGCTTTGCCTCTTGCCGACTTTGGTCAGGCGCTCGGGCGGGCCGCTGCGGTCGGAGGGGATGCGCCACATGGTCATCATTTCCGCCTTCCATGAGCGGAAGGCGAGGTACTTCGAATCCGGCGACCAGACAGGGCCGTGGCTCAGGCCGTCATTGGTGATTTTGGTCATCACGCCGCGCTCGAAATCATAGACGTAGAAATCGTGATTGACGCCCTCCACCTCTATCGCCAGTTGCCTGCCGTCGGGCGAGATGCGCGGATGCAGGTAGGAACGCGCCGGCAGGGGGAGGGGCGTGGCCTTTCCGCTTCGATCCACCCACTGCAAGGTGCGCTCGCCGCCCTCGGCGACGCCAACGGCGTATGCCAGGTCGCCGGCGCTGGAAACATCGAAGTAGGCCACGCCGGTATTGGTGCTCATCAGAACGCCGTCGAGCATCTTCTGCGGTGTGCCGGTGACCTCCAGTCTGCCGGGGTCAAACGGCACCGCGTACAGGCTTCCGCCGCGCGCGTAGACAAGGTGGCCGGAAGGCGAGTAGCGGCCAAAGGTGCCTCCCTGCACCAGCGTCACGCGCTTTTTCGAGCGCAGGTCGAAGGCTTCGATCCGGGCGTCATCGAACGATTCGATGCCCGCATAACCCACGGTAAAAATCAGCGCCTTGCCGCCGGGCAGCAGGCGTGCATACTTCAACTGGCGCTCTTCGCGCTGTTCGTTCACCGCCACCACCTGCTCGGCCGGGCCCCCTGCCACGGGTGTGCGGACGATGCCTTCGGCGAGCGCGTTGGTCCAATAATAATAACCGTCGGCGCCCCAGTCGCCGCTGGAGTAGCTCCTCATCTCCGTGATGAGGGGAACCGGAGCGCCCCCGCCCAGCGCGTATTTCACCACTCTGCCGCCAGCCGTATCCAGCAGGATGAGCCAGCGGTCATCCGGCGAAAACACCGGCGTGGCCGGGCCCTTAATCAACACGGCGGTCTGCAGGTCGTCAAGCTGCCGCCGGTAAACGACGTTGCCCGTGGCGGTCGAAACGGCGGCGAACAGCAGCGACTTCGCGTCTCTCGAGAACACCACCTGCGGATTGAAACTGGGAATGATGCTGCGCCCGTCCGGAACGTCGACGGTGAACCGGGCCACGCGGGCAGGCGGCGCCTTGGCCGCGGCGAACCGGTATCCCAGCCATCCGGCGAGCGCCGCTGCCGCCAGAACGCCGGCCAGCGCCGCCGCCAGCGCCCGCGTCCGGAGCGTCTTCACCGGCACCGTGGGGAGCGCTCCCGTGGCCGCGCCGGATAACGCCTCTTCGATTTCCAGCCGCGCGTCCGCAATGTCGTGCAACCGCGAGTGCAGATCCTTGTGCAGGCACCGGCGCAGCAGGCAACCGACGCTTGCCGGCAGCGCCTCCGGCACCATACTCCAGTCCGGCTCGCGCTCCAGGATGCCGGCAAGGATTTCGGTTGTCGAATTTCCGCGGAAGGCGCGTTTGCCGGTCACGGCCTCATAAAGAACACAGCCGAACGCCCAAACGTCCGTGCGGCGGTCGAGCGGCTTGCCGCAGGCCTGCTCGGGGCTCATGTACGGCACGGTCCCCATCACCATACCGACTCCGGTGGCATCGGCCGCGGTGACAGTGATCGCTTCCGTTCCCGCCGCGGCGGCCGTTTCCAGCGGCTTGGCCAACCCGAAATCCAGCACTTTCACTTTGCCTTCAGGAGTGATTTTGATGTTGGCCGGTTTGAGGTCCCGATGAATGATGCCCTTTTCGTGGGCGGCTTCCAGCGCCTCGGCTATCTGGCGGCAGATCTCGAGCGCCTCTTTCAAATTCAGGCTCTTGGCATCGAGGAGATCCGCGAGGGTCTTGCCGGGAACATATTCCATCACCAGAAAGCGCGTCCCGTCCACCTCGTCCAATCCATGAATTGCCGCGATGTTGCCGTGATTCAGAGATGCCAGGACACGCGCCTCCCGCTCGAAGCGTGCGAGGCGCTCCGCATCGCGCACGAAAGACTCGTGCAGCATCTTGATGGCGACGGAACGATTCAGGCGGGTGTCGGTGGCCTGATAGACGACTCCCATGCCGCCCGAACCCAATTCACCTTCCACGTGGTAGTGGCCAAGCATTTTCCCGCGCATTCAGCCCCCCTTGAGGCTCATCGGAGGTTCATTATCAACAATCCGTCACGCGATTCTACATCTGCAACGACGGTCAGGGCCAGCGAGATGTGCGAATTCGTACAATTCAGGGAGCCCTCCTCCCACCTGTGAGTCCACGCTTTCCCCGACGCGCACCGATTCCAAACGTCATCGCATCGAAAGAATGACGGCTGCGCCCGGGATGCGCCGCGGCATCTTTCTTAAATCTTGACTAATTAGTATAGATTGGTTACTCTGGAGTGTGACGATAAGGAGGGATTCCCTTTGAGCAGCTCCGCCACGCATCTGGAGAATCTCGCGAACCAGGAATACAAGTGGGGCTTCGTTACGGATATCGATGCCGAATCGGTGCCTGCCGGGTTGAACGAAGACATCATCCGCCTGATTTCGGCCAAGAAGCACGAACCGGAATTCATGCTGGAGTGGCGCCTGAAGGCCTACCGCCACTGGCTGACCATGACAGAGCCGCAGTGGGCCAACGTGCACTACCCGCCTATCGACTACGATAGCATCGTTTATTATTCAGCGCCGAAAACCAGGCAGCGCCCCAAGAGCCTGGACGACGTCGATCCCGAGCTGTTGCGCACCTACGAAAAGCTGGGCATCCCACTCAAGGAACAGGAGCTGCTGGCGGGGGTGGCGGTGGACGCCGTGTTCGATTCCGTTTCGGTGGCCACCACTTTCAAAGAGAAGCTGGCGGATCTGGGGATCATTTTCTGCTCGTTCTCGGAGGCCGTGCAGGAGCACCCCGAGCTGGTGCGGAAGTACCTGGGCTCGGTGGTGCCTCACACGGACAACTATTTCGCCGCCCTCAACTCCGCGGTATTCAGCGACGGCTCCTTCTGCTACGTGCCCAAGGGAGTGCGCTGCCCCATGGAGCTTTCCACGTACTTCCGCATCAACGCCAAGGACACGGGCCAGTTCGAGCGCACCCTGATCGTGGCGGACGAGGGCGCGTACGTGAGCTATCTGGAAGGCTGTACAGCGCCCATGCGGGACGAGAACCAGTTGCACGCGGCGGTGGTGGAGTTGGTGGCCCTTGACCATGCGCAGATCAAGTACTCCACCGTGCAGAACTGGTATCCCGGCGACAAGGAAGGCAAGGGGGGCATCTACAACTTCGTCACCAAGCGCGGCAAGTGCGCGGGCGTGAATTCGAAAATCTCCTGGACGCAGGTGGAGACCGGCTCCGCCATCACCTGGAAGTACCCGAGCTGCCTGCTCATGGGTGAGAACTCGGTGGGCGAATTCTATTCGGTGGCCCTCACCAACAATTATCAGCAGGCGGATACCGGGACCAAGATGATCCACATCGGGAAGAACACCCGCAGCACCATCGTCTCCAAGGGCATCTCCGCCGGCCACGGGCAGAATACCTACCGCGGCATGGTCAAGATCCTCAAGGGCGCGGCGGGCGCGCGCAACTACTCGCAGTGCGACTCGCTGCTGCTGGGCGACAAGTGCGGCGCGCACACCTTCCCTTATCTCGAAGTAAAGAACACCTCGTCGCAGGTGGAGCATGAAGCCTCCACCTCGAAAATCGGCGAGGACCAGATTTTCTACTGCCGCCAGCGCGGCCTCTCTACCGAGGACGCCGTCTCCATGATCGTCAACGGCTTCTGCAAGGAAGTGTTCCGCGAGCTGCCCATGGAGTTCGCCGTGGAAGCGCAGAAGCTGCTGGGCATCAGCCTGGAAGGAAGCGTAGGTTAACCCGAAACCATGTCACTGCTCCAGATCAAGAACCTGCATGCCCGTATCGGCGAGCGTGAGATTCTGCGAGGAATCGATCTCAGCGTCGAGGCCGGTGAAGTCCACGCCATCATGGGGCCGAACGGCTCGGGCAAGAGCACGCTGGCCCAGGTGCTCTCCGGCCGCGACCTCTACCAGGTGACCGAGGGCGAGGTCCTTTACGACGACAAGAACCTGCTGGACATGGCGCCGGAGGAGCGCGCCCGGGAAGGCATTTTCATGGCCTTTCAGTACCCGGTGGAAATTCCCGGCGTGAGCAACCTGTATTTCCTCAAAGCCGCGCTTAACCAGGTGCGCAAGCACCGCGGCCTGGAGGAACTCGACGCCATGGACTTCCTCAACCTAGTCAACGACAAGATGAAGCTCATGGAGATGGATCAAACGCTGCTCAACCGATCCGTCAACACGGGGTTTTCCGGCGGAGAGAAGAAACGCAACGAGATTTTCCACATGGCCGTGCTGGAGCCCCGCTTCGCCATCCTGGACGAGACCGATTCGGGGCTGGATATTGACGCTCTGAAGATCGTCGCCAACGGGGTGAACTCGCTCCGCTCTCCCGAACGTTCCATGCTGGTGGTCACCCACTACCAGCGGCTGCTGAACTACATTGTTCCGGACGTGGTGCACGTGCTGGCCGAGGGCCGCATCGTGCGTTCGGGCGGCAAGAACCTGGCCCTGGAGCTGGAAGAAACCGGCTACGCCGGGCTGGAGGAACCGGCACGCGCATGATGCCCGTAGCGGAGTCGAATACGTACGCGCCGGTATGGCTTGCGGCCCTGAGGCAGCAAGGGAAGGCCCGCTTCAACACGCTCGGCTTCCCCACCACGCACGACGAGGAGTGGCGCTTCACCAGCGTGGCGCCCATCGTGCGCGCGGCTCTCGAGCCCTCCGCTCCGGCAAACGTGGATGGCCTGCCGTTCACGGTTCCGGGCGCGTGCACGTTGTTGGTGGTGAACGGCCGTTTCGTGCGCGCCGACCGCGCCCCCAAAGGTGTACGCCTGGCCAGCCTTGCGGAAGCGCTGCGCGCCGAACCAGAATTGCTCGAGCGGCACCTGGCCCGCTACGCCGGGTTCGAAAACCATGCCTTCGCCGCCCTGAACACCGGGTCCGTGGAAGACGGGGCGTTCGTGGTGGTGGCCAGGAACCAGGTAGTGGAGACCCCCATTCACCTGCTCCACGTGGCCGCGGGGGCGGGGGTATCGCATCCCCGTACCCTGGTGCTGGCCGGGGCCAACAGTCAGCTATCGCTGGTGGAAAGCTACATCGGCCTCAGCGATGATGTCTATTTCACCAACGCGGTCACCGAAATCTGCGCCGGGGAAAACGCCGTGGTGGAGCACTGCAAGGTGCAACTGGAGCGTCCGCAGTCCTTCCACGTGGCGGTGATGCAGGCCGAGGTCGGGCGCAGTGCCAACTTGACATCGCATTCCATTTCGTTCGGCGCCGCCCTGGCGCGCAACGACACGGGCGCGCTGCTCGGGGAGGGCAGCGAGTGCACCCTGAACGGCCTCTACATGGCAGGGGGGCGGCAGCACGTGGACAATCACACTGCCATCGATCACGCCAAGCCTCACGCCGTGAGCCACCAGCTTTACAAGGGCATCCTCGACGGCCATGCCGCCGCCGTTTTCAACGGCAAAATCTACGTCCGCCCGGACGCGCAGAAAACCGACGCCAAACAAACCAACAAGAACCTGCTCCTGAGCGAAGACGCGGCCGTCAATACCAAGCCCGAGCTGCAGATTTGGGCCGACGACGTGCGCTGCACCCATGGCGCCACCATCGGCCAGCTCGACGCAGAATCCATTTTCTACCTGCAATCGCGCGGCATCGGCCGCGAGGACGCCCGGGCCATGCTGACCCGCGCATTCGCAGGCGATATCCTGGAGCGCATCCGCATTCCCGCCTTGCGCGCCCGGCTCGAGGAGGTTCTTGCCGAAAAGCTATGAGCAGCGCTGCCAAGGCATCTTTCAATGTGGCGAGAGTCCGGGAGGACTTCCCCATCCTCAGCCAGCAGGTACACGGAAAACCGCTGGTCTATCTCGATAACGCCGCCACCAGCCAGAAGCCGCGCGCGGTGATTGACGCGCTCATCCAGTTCTATACCGAGGACTGCGCCAACATTCATCGCGGCGTGCACGAGTTGAGCGAGCGCTCCACGCAGGCCTACGAAGAGGCGCGGGTAAAGATCAAGCGCTTCCTCAACGCCCCCGACGCCCGGCAGGTGATCTTCGTGCGCGGCACCACCGAGGGCATCAACCTGGTGGCCAACGGCACCCGGACCGCGGCCGGGGACGAGGTGCTCGTCTCCGCCATGGAGCACCACTCCAATATCGTGCCCTGGCAGATTCTGTGCGAGCGCAGCGGCGCGAAACTGCGCGTGATCCCCATGAACGACGCCGGCGAGCTGCTGCTGGACGAATACGAAAAGCTGCTCACTCCGCGCACCCGCATCGTCGCCCTTACTCACGTCTCCAACGCGCTCGGCACCATCAACCCGGTGCGGCAGATGATTCAAATGGCCCATCGGCAGGGCATCCCCGTGCTGCTCGACGGGGCCCAGGCAGCTCCCCACCTCCGCGTGGACGTGCAGGACCTGGATTGCGATTTCTACGCGTTGAGCGGCCACAAAATGTTCGGCCCCACCGGCATCGGGGTGCTCTACGGACGGCGCGCGCTGCTCGAAGCCATGCCGCCCTACCAGGGCGGCGGCGACATGATCCGCACCGTCACTTTCGAAAAGACCACTTACAACGAACTGCCCTACCGCTTCGAAGCGGGCACACCCAACATTTCCGCCGCCATCGGGCTGGGCGCCGCCGTCGATTACCTGGAGGGCATCGGGATGGAGAACATCGCCACCCACGAGCACGAACTGCTGGTGCACGGCACCGCGCTGCTCTCCGGCATCAAGGGACTGCGCATCATCGGCACCGCCCGGGAAAAGGCCGGCGTGCTGTCGTTCGTGCTGGACGGCATTCATCCGCACGATGTGGGAACCATCCTGGACCATGAAGGCATCGCGGTTCGCACCGGCCACCATTGCGCCCAGCCGGTGATGGACCGTTTCGGCGTGCCCGCCACCACCCGCGCCTCGCTCTCGTTCTACAACACCTGCGAGGAGCTGGATGCCCTGGCCGCCGGAATCGAAAAGGTAAAGGAGATACTCGGCTGATGGTCAACGATCTGTATCAGGAAATCATTCTCGACCACAGCAAGCGCCCGCGCAACTTCCACGGAATGGAGGATGCGACCCAGAAAGCGGAGGGCTACAACCCGCTCTGCGGCGACAAGGTGAAAGTGTTCCTGAGGATGGAAAACGGCGTCGTGCGCGACGTCAGCTTTCAGGGCGCGGGCTGTGCGATTTCCACGGCTTCGGCTTCGCTCATGACCGAAAGCCTCAGGGGCAAGACGCGTGAAGAAGCGTTGAAGATGATGGACCGCTTCCACGACCTGCTCACGCACGAGAGCCCGGTGACCAACGAACTCGGCAAGCTGACCGTATTCTGCGGCGTGCGCGACTACCCGGCCCGGGTGAAATGCGCCACCCTCTGCTGGCACACCCTGAAATCAGCGCTCACCGGCGACCAGGATCCGGTCTCGACGGAGTGAGGCATGATGAAGGACGACGTCATCAAAGCCCTGCACAGGGTGTACGATCCCGAGATTCCCGTGGATATTTACGAGCTTGGCCTGATCTATGACCTGGAGGTGGACGAAGCCGCCGGTGAGGTGGTAGTTCGCATGACCCTCACGGCGCCGAACTGTCCCGTGGCCGGCATCCTGCCGGGCCAGGTGGAGAGCGCGGTCCGTTCCGTCAAGGGAGTGAAAAACGCCAGCGTGGAGCTGGTTTTCGATCCGCCTTGGGGCAAAGAGCGCATGTCGCCAGCGGCCAGGCTGGCCCTGGGAATTCCGGACGATTACACTCCGATTCGACCATGAAACTGAGCTCGCACGAAGAATACGGCCTGCGTTGCCTGCTGCGCATCGGCTTTGCCGGGCAGGAGAAAAGCGTGACCATTCCGGAGATCAGCGAGGCCGAGGGGATGTCCCACGCCTACGCGGCCAAGCTCCTGCGCATACTGCGCCGTGGCGGCTTCATCCGCAGCGCCCGGGGCAAGGACGGTGGCTATACGCTGGCGCGCCCGGCGGGCGAGATCCTGATCCGCGACGTCATGAACGAACTCGGCGGCCGCTTCTTCGAGCCCGAGTTCTGCAACCACCACTCCGGCCAGATGCCGGTTTGCGCCAACACCGTGGACTGCTCGGTGCGCTCGCTGTGGCGCGCCCTGCAGGTGGTAGTGGATTCGGTCCTGAGCAAGACCTCCCTGCAGGACCTGATGCGCAACGAGCACGAAATGAATGCCTGGGTCGAATCCCTGCCCAAACCCGAGGGCCTGCGGCTGATTCACTAACTAACGGGGCGCGGAGCCGCCTGATACCGGTTTGACCTTCCGGGCGCCGGAGCCGCGCCTGGTTTTTCTCGTCTCCCGCACGAAACGAGCCATCGATTTGGAAACGTGTTCCAGCACGGTGGCCCATTCCTCCAGATGCCGCTCACCCCCCGGGGTGAGCGTATAGACCCGGCGCGCGGGACCGGCGTTATCGGTTTCCCACTCGGACCTGACATTCCCGTTCATCTCCAGCCGGCGCAGCGTCCGGTACAGGGCGCCCCTCTCGATTTCGGCGTCCGTGAGGGCGTGCTCCTGCAAATCGGCCGACAGGTCGTAGCCGTACGAATGCCCCTTCTTCTTCAGAAGCAACAGAACCACCGGCTCGACAAAACGGTACAGGTTTCCCATGGCGCACGTGCAAGGCTGATTGCCACTATGCCTCCGGCAAATCTTTCGGGGCTCTTTGACGTGGTTCGGCGTCATACCTGCTCCAAGACTAGCACGGACCTGAATCGACGCAAGCGCACCTGCTTCGGCTAGTTCCGCGAATTTCCCGCGCCCAGAATCTGATTGATCCTACCCATCAACTGCTCCGGGTCGGGCGGCTTATCGAAGTATCCTTCCGGCGGACGCACCTGTCTGCGCGTCTCGATAAAGCGCTTGAAATCGTGGCTGATTCCCGTGATCATAACGACCGGGATGGCGCACGTCTCCGGATCGCCCTGCAGGTCCCGGAACATCCGCACCCCGGTTTCCTCGGGCATGGAGATATCCAGTGTGATCAGGTCCGGGCGTTGCGACTTCGCCTTATTGAAACCTTCCTTGCCGTCGGCCGCGGTAATCACCGCGAAGCCGTGATCTTCGAACAGCGCCGTGAGATAGGAAACCTCATCGGCTTCGTCTTCCACGATCAGAATCGTCTTCTTTGCACTCATGGTATAGGCTCCTTGTTGCGCAAAGCCTGCAGCGCCCGCTGCAGGGCATCGCGGTCCGCTTCGGAGAGTTCGCGAAGCAGTTCGCGCCGCAAATCCTCGGGTTCCGGAGCCGGCGGCTCCGGATTCTCCATTCCCAGCAGTTCCCGGACGGCGGCGACATAGGTGGCCGGCCGCACCGGCTTCTCGAGATAGACGCCGGGACCGGAGATGGTCATCTCTTCAAAGTCCGCCCTGCCGAGGTCGTCCCGCGCATGCCCGGTGACGATCAGCACCGGTATGCGAGAGAGCGTCCGGTCCTTCTGCAGCTCGCGGTAGAGCCTGGCGCCGGAGTGCCTGGGCATCACCAGGTCGAGCGAGATCAGGTCCGGCGGACTGCGCCGGATCATGTCCAGTGCCTGCAGGCCGTCGAGGGCGGTGTCCACCGCGAATCCGGCATCCTCCAGAGCGTCCCTCAGGTAGGCGCGAACATCCGGTTCGTCGTCCACCACTAATACGCGCTTCGGTATTTCGCTGATCACGGCTTCCCCTGTTCCATCTTCGTCTGTGCGGCCGCCGCGAGCGCTTCCAGGCGCCGGCGCGGCAGGCGGATACGGAAGATCGATCCCTGGCCGGTGACCGAATCCAGCTCGATGCAGCCGCCGTGCTCCTGGACGATTTTCCGCGTCGTGAGGAGCCCCAGCCCGGTCCCCTTCCCGCCCTTGGTGGTGAAAAAGGTGGTGAAAAGTCTGCCTTTGACTTCCTGGTCCATGCCGCAGCCGTTATCGGCGACCTCGACCACCAGGTCGCCGCTCTCTTCGCGAGTGCGGACGATGACTTTCCCGCCGGGCTCCTCGCGCAGCACGGCGGCATCGATGCCGTTGGAAACAAGGTTGGTCAGGCAGGTTTCCAGCCCGCTCGGATCGAGCGGCGCCTCCCGCACCGGCTCGCCGGGTTCGAAGACCAGTTCCACGCCGTTGCGCGCGGCGGCATCGCGATACAACTCCACCACGGCGCGCGCGATGGCGCTCAGATCCGCCGGCCGGACTTCCGGCAGCCGGCCCTTGGCGAAGCTGAGGAAATCCTTCACCAGCGTAGTGGTTTTCTCGAAATTGCGCTGGAGGATCTGCCAGCCGTCGGCGATGCGCCCGGCATCTCCGCGGCGAAGGCCGGTATCGAGGATG
>JAMCRM010000214.1 GCA_023380575.1 Acidobacteriota bacterium
TGCGCGACTCGTTTCGCGCGCTCGCCTCCGCTCGAGCGTCCGGGGAAGTGAGGGATCTGGCGGGCATTTCCATCGCGTCGGCCGGCGTCGCGTTCCAGATGTTCAACGCCGCATTTCTGGCGGCCCCGATCGCCTCGGAAGCCGAACTCGTACAACGAATCCTCCAAGCCGCCGTGCACTTCAACGCCCGGGGACTGGAGTGGGCCTACTGGGTCTGCACCGGCTGGATGGAGGAGAAGGTCCGGCGTCGCGCCAGGCGGATTTTCGACAGACAGAACCTGCACTTCTCGGTGGAGTTGCCCGGTATGATCGCGGAACGCCTGCTTCCCCCGGAGCGCAAATTGCCTGCGATGGAATTCCGCCGGGTGAGGGAGCAGCCAACCCGCGCGGCGTTCTGCGCCATCGGCTCGCTCTGCTTCAACGTGCCCCTGGCATGGTTTACCGAGGTATTCGAAAACGATCTGGTTTGGGACAAGTTCGTCGGGTACGTAGGGTACGTCGGAGGCGAGCCGGTCTCCACGGCCGCCACCGTGACTTCCGCCGGCGCCATCGGGGTCTACAACGTCGCGACCATTCCCGGCCACCAGCGGAGTGGGTACGGGGAGGCCATCATGCGCCATGCGCTGCAACAGGCGCGCGCGGAACACGACATCGAGCGGACGATCCTGCAATCCACCCCCCAGGGTTTCCCGCTCTATCTCAGAATGGGCTACCGGACGGTCACCAAGGTTTCGGTCTACGCCTCATAGTTCCACGGGCATGCGCAGCGAACCGCCGGCTATGAGGGCCTCGATGGCCGCGATATCCCGGTGCAGGGGCCGGTCGGCAAGCCACTCGGGGGAAACCTGGCGGATTTTCTCGCGCACGTCTTCGAGCGTGGGGCTGCTCCGCACGGGAAGCAGAATATCCAGGGCGCGCGCCGCGGCCATCGCCTCGATCGCCAGCACCGACCGGGTGTTGCGGACCACCCGCTTCCACTTCAGCGCCGACGTCATCCCCATGCTCACGAAATCCTCCCTGTTCCCGCTGGTGGTGATGGAGCCTGTCGAGGCCGGGTGAGACAGCACACGGTTTTCCCCCACCAGGGCCGCGGCGCTGACCTGAGCCATCATCAGTCCCGACTCCAGACCCGCATGTCCGGCCAGAAACGGCGGCAGGTCTTCATTGAGCGCGGGGTTTACCAGGCGATCCACGCGCCGCTCGGAGATGCTGGAGAGCGCGGTGAGCGCGGTAGCCAGGGAATCCAACTGCAAAGCCAGCGGCTCGCCGTGAAAATTGCCGCCCGAAACGATCTCATCGCCGAAGACGAGGGGATTGTCGGTGGCCGCGTTCAGTTCGATCGAAAATACGCGCCGCGCCTCCGCGAGTGTATCGCGAACCGCGCCGTGCACCTGCGGAGCGCAGCGCAGCGAGTAGGCATCCTGCACGCGGCGGCAGGCGATGTGGGAAGCGCGGATTTCACTGCCCTCGAGCAGCCGCCTCAGCCGTGCCGCGCTGCGCACCTGCCCGGGATGAGGGCGCACCGCATGCACGCGCGCATCGAAGGCGCGCGGTGTGCCGCGCAGCGCGTCGAGAGTCATGGCGCAGGCCACGTCGGCGGTGTCCGCCAGCGTTTCGGCCGCTTCCAGTTGCAGGCACCCGATGGCCAACATCGCCTGTGTGCCGTTGATCAGCGAGAGTCCTTCCTTGGCTTCGAGGGCCAGCGGCTTGAGCCCCGCGCGGCGCAAGGCCTCGCCGCCCACATACCGCACTCGCCCGAACTCCGCCTCGCCCTCGCCGATCAGCACCAGCGCGATATGGGCGAGCGGCGCCAGGTCGCCGCTCGCCCCCACGCTCCCTTGCGACGGCACCACGGGCGTGACCCCGTGATTCAACAGTTCGCATAAGCGCTCCGCGACCACCGGGCGAATCCCCGAGAAACCCTTGGCCAGCGCATTGGCCCGGATCAGCATCATGGCCCGCACTTCATCGCGCTCCAGCGGTTCGCCCACCCCGGCGCAATGCGAACGAACGACATTGCGCTGGAGCCGGTCGAGTTCCTCCCGGGCAATCCGGACGTCGGCCAGCAGCCCCACCCCGGTATTCACCCCATAAACAGCTTCCTCTCCGGCGGCAAACCGCTCGACAACCGTGCGGGAGCGCCGCATGGTTTCGAGAGCCGCCCCGGCGACGGCCACGCCCTCCGGCCCGCCCGCGACCGCGCACACCTGCTCCACATTGAGCTGTTCGCCGTCCAGAACCACCATACAAACCCATCGTAACCAAAAACCCGCGCCGGTCATCTATACGGAACGGAAAAGCCGAAAGGAGGCTGACATGAAGACCCTTGCCAAACTAATTCTCCTGATCGTTGTTTCGAGCCTTGCCTGGGCGCAGCAGGGCAAAGTCGCACAGGAACACATTCAACGCGAGGTGAGGCATCGACTGGTGATGCTCCCTTACTACGGGCTCTTCGATAACCTGGCGTTTCGCGTGGACGGCAGCACCGTCACACTGTTGGGCCAAGTCACCCGGCCCACCTTGAAGACCGACGCCGAACGCGCCGTGAAGGGCATCGAGGGGGTTGAGAAGGTCGTGAACCACATCGAGGTGCTGCCGCTATCGCCCAATGACGACCGGATCCGGCTCGCCGTCTATCGCGCGGTGTACGGACAGCCCGCACTCAACCGTTACGCCCTGCAGGCGGTGCCGCCGATCCATATCATCGTCAAGAACGGAAACGTGACGCTCGTCGGCGTGGTCGCCAACCAGGGGGACAAGGACATCGCCGGCATCCAGGCAAATGGCGTTTCCGGCGTCTTCTCGGTCAAGAACGATCTGACCGTGGAGCGATAGATCGCGTCTCCGCGCCGCCCCGGTTCAGGCGGATTCCCGCATCATCGCCATCACGTCCTGTTCCACTTCCCCGGCCACCGTGCCCAGGGCCGGTGTCTTGAACAGCTTCATCAGTTCGGTGGGGAGCATGGTGGAAAGCCGGTATCTGCCGCCGGAGCGGTAGACGGAAATACGGCACGGCAACGCCGTGGAGATCGCGGCGTTCGCTTCCAGCGCCTTTTTCGCCTGCTGGGGATTGCAGATCTCGTAAATCAGGCAATCCCCGCTGTAGTGCACGCCTTTCTTCTTCATCGTTTCCGCGAGGTTGTGCACGGTGAGGACGCTGAACTTGTGTCGCTCGGCCGCTTCCCGCAACCCCCGATCGATCTCTTCCAGCGATTTGTTCGAACTCAGCTCAAACAGCATAAGGGCGCTTTTCCTCCACTTCCGAGTTTATCGTTGCGGCGGGCTTTTGGACGACGGTCAGAACGGGGCAAGCGGCGTGGCGTACAACGCGCGCCGTCGTCGTCCCGATGACGGTGCTGTCGAAAAATGCGCGGTGGCGCGAACCCATCACCACCAGGTCGCAGGGCAAGCTGGAGGAAAACCGGACAATCTCCGCGGCCGCTTCCCCGTCCCGCACGAGTTCCCGCACCGTGCAACGCGCGCGTTGCGCCGCCGGCGCCCAGGCGCACAGATCATTGATGGAATTATCGGCTCCGGGTTCCCTCACGTGCAGCAACGTGACCGTCGCACCCAGGCATTGGGCCATCTCCGTCGCGACATGCAGGGATTGGCGCGCCGCCTCGGAGTCGTTCACGGGACAAAGAATGTTACGAATGGAGGGAGATGCGCGCCCGTCGCCGCGGACGGTCAGCACCGGGACGGCGCTCTCCCGAAGGACCCGCTCCGCCACCGAACCCAGCAGGAAGCGGTTGAACCCGCTGCGTCCGTGCGTGCCCATAGCGATCAGGCCGGCATCGTGCGCGGCGGCAAATCCGGCGATCACCTCGGCGGGCATGCCCTCCACTACCTTGAATTCGATTCCCGCTGGCAGACTGCCGCCCAACGCATCCGCGGCAAACTGCCGTAACCGGGTTTCAGCCTCGCGCATCGAGTCCCGGAACTGGGCGGCCAATTCGTCCACAAGGGACGCCGTGAAATAGGCCGGCGGCGAGAAGGTATCGGCAAACAGAACCGTGACGCGGGCCTGGGAACAGTCCGCCAGCAACCGGGCATAGCGCAGCCCCAATGCAGAAAGCGGACTGAAGTCCACCGGCGCAAGGATATGTGCGAACATCGCGGCCTCCTGCCCCCTACGATGCAGGGCAGGTGAAACCGTGACAGCGGCTATTTCTTCTGTGAGGACCGGACGATGATATGAACGGCGCGATCGCCTTCATCGGAGGCAACAAACCGCACCGTGACGCGGGCCTTCACCTTCGGTTTCCCCTCCACTCGGGTTTCGGGAGTCACCAGAAAGGTGCGGACCGAGGAATTCTTGCCCAAAACCGTGCGGCTGACGGTGATCTTGTCGGTTGAGATGGCGGTGATCGTGCCGGAAAAAAAGTGATCCTGCGCCGCGGCCTCAAGCAGCTCCTGCGCTCCGAAGGAAAGGAGCGGAAGCGACGGAATCAGGAAATACAAAAATCCAGTTAAGATAAGCCGCACGTTAACAGCTTATGTCAAACGTATGAAGT
>JAMCRM010000215.1 GCA_023380575.1 Acidobacteriota bacterium
CTCCAGACCGCTCCGCCCGTTTCCGAGAGGATTCCGGTGGCCGGCGTGCTGGATGTACAGTTCGCCGCGGGACGCGACGGCATCCACTGGGAGCGTTATGGCCGCAGCCCCTACGTCCGCCTGGGATTGCCTGGCGAACTGGACAGCAAGGGAATCTACATGGGGCTGGGAATGATCCGGCGCGGCGGCGAGATCTATCAATATTACGCCGGGGCATCCGCGGATCATGGCGGCGGGCGCGGCGGCAGTGCGATTTTCCGCGCGGTGCAGCGTGTGGATGGCTTCGTTTCGGTGGCGGCAGGGCCTTCTGGTGGCGACCTGGTTACGCCGCATCTGCGATTCGCGGGACGCCGCCTGACGTTGAATGTGGACACCTCCGCTTCGGGAGCCGTCCGCGTTGAAGTGCTCGGAGCGGACGGCAAACCTGTGCCCGGATTCGAGATGAGCAACTGCCGCCCTGTAATCGGCAACGAAATCGCGTACCAGGTGAATTGGGAAAATGCGCCGGACCTTTCCGGAATGCAGCAAGACGGAGTCTCCTTGCGTTTCGAGCTGAGAAACGCTCACCTGTATGCGTTCCAGTTTCTTTGACGGCGCACCCGCCTCAGATTGCCGGCCGCTGCCGAAACTGGAATGCGTACAGGTCCGCGTTTCGCAGAACGAAGCGAAGCCGCACCGTTTTTCCGGTAAGCTTTTCCAGGGTGCTTGCGCGATTCCAGCGCACGGGCCGGCTGATCTCGTTCGCGGAATGGATGATATCGCAGTCGGAGAGGCGGAAGCCCGGAAGCGGGTTGCCCTGCGTGTCCTGAATTTCCACCTGTACCTCACCCAGGGCCGAGGTATCCACATTCAAAACCAGTTCATTGCCATCGAATGCCAGCGGCGGCGTAGTGAATTCGCCTCCCTGGCTTCCCGCACGCACCGAGACAAAACCGTCGCGGCGCGAAACCACGCGGCTGATGGCGCGCTGCACCGGCCGCCGCGCCGCGCCGCCCGCGGTCAGAATGCGGTTGTTCCTGTCGTCGCGGTTCCAGCCGTGCGGCTCGGTGGTCCCCAGGTAATACTGGTATATTTCGCGGCCGTTCGGCGAGGGTAGCATGCCGTACCCCATGTAGACGCGGCGTGAATCGAACTCGCCGGAGATGCCGTTGGGCACGAACGGATCCCAGCCGTAAGTGTTCCAGGCAATCCCGTCGCGGCTGGCCGCGAAACGCACATCGAGCACGCCCGCATTGACGGGGGCTTCCGCGCGAAACTCGTTCTGGTATGCGCCGAAGTGGTAATACATGGCCGGGAACATGAAGTACGCGGCATCCGCCCATGGATAGCGGATGACGTCGTTGGTGTAGACGTCGATGAGCGGCGCCTCCCTCTTCCTGAGCGGATCGAGGTGCCGGATGTTCAGGTTATCCGCGTTGAAGACGAGGCGGGTATCTTCGATCACGCCGAAGTGCGAAAGGTCAGACGACTCCGCGCGCGCCACCATCCTGCCCTGCGCGAGCGAACTGCGCCGCACGTACGCCACGTACTTGCGCGCTGCTTCATCCCAGAAGATGACGTTCAAGGTGTCGAGGTGGTGCGGCCTCTTGTTCTCGTCGAAGGTAAGGATATCGGTATGGGTGTGCTTCCAGTGGATACCGTCGGGCGAGGAGAATAACTGCAACATGCGGCCGAACTCGTGCGGGTTTGCCACGAGCCGGAAACGCTCGCCTGCCGGCGCGTTGGGATCGAGGAAGACCATGACGCCGTGCGTGGCTCCTTTTACCTCACCGGCGCCGTAACCGATCACGATATTTCGCCCCGGCTGTCCTCCAAGGGCGGTGAGGTTCAATTCCGGCCGTTGCCAGTGAATGCCGTCGCTCGACCGGGCATAGCAGATCGCATTCCTTGCCGTGTACCACATGTGGTACACGGCGCCTTCGGCGAGCACGCTGTGATACGAGCCAAGCGCCCAGCCCTGCTCGTCCGGAATCGCGATCTCGCCGGTCTTGCGCGGCGGGTGCACGCGGAACGAAACACCCTTGGCATCGCGGACGAAGCGGTCGTCCATCAGAAGCTGGCGGCGTTCGCCGACGTCAACGTGGGTTTGCGCGAGCATGCACGCCGCGGCAAGTGAAAGCAGGTATCGCGTCATCCAAGGCTCCTCTTCAAGTCGGGGTTCTGCGGATACAGGCCGAAGTGATATTCTAGTCCCGCATGGCATATGCGATTTCGCGACCCGTTTTGCTGGCTGCCGTTCTGCTTCCGGGCGTGGTTGCCTGCGCCGGTCCCATCGACGTCGGTTCCCGCCGCCAGCTTTTCATCGATAAGCGGTTCATGCAACAGGACAGGGGCATCACGCTACAGGTGCACCAGCCCGTGAAGACCGGCGAAACCACCATCAACTCCGAACCCGGCTTCTCTATAGGTGGATACAACACCGTCATAGAGAGGGACGGACTCTATCGGATGTGGTATAGCGGAGGTCCGGGCGTACTGTATGCTGTCTCTCGCGACGGCATTCACTGGGAGAAGCCGGCGCTCAACCTGACCACGGGCGAAACGCGCCGGCCGAACAACGTGGTGCTTGGCGATGGCGCCGGAGGTGTCGCGGGGAGCGTTCACGGGCTGATGGTGTTTGTCGATCCGACGGCGCCGGAAGGTCAGAAATTCCGGCTGGTAACGAATCCGCGCCAATTCCATTCGATGCTTCAGATCTTTTCGTCGCCCGACGGCATTCACTGGAAGCACACGCATCGCGATGTGCTCGTTTTTGACGCGTCTACCAAACCGCATCACCTCGACAGTCAGAACGTGGTTTTCTGGGACGAACGCATCGGCAAGTACGTGGTTTATTTCCGCCGGAACCTCCGCGTCCGGAACTCGCAAGGCAGAAGCGTGGCGCGCGCGGAGGGAAAGACCCTGTCCTTTGGCAACGTATTGAATTGGCCGCCGGTATTCCGTGCCGACGAGATGAGCCCCGGCCACTACGATCCGCAGCGCAGGATGGAAACGGCCGACCTGGACGTGTACACCAACGGCGCCATCGCCTACCCGTGGGCCGAAGACGCGTATTTCATGTTTCCAACGCTCTATTACCACTACGGCTCCTGGCAGACTGAGTTTCGCGACCAGGCGCCGGTGAATGCCGGCATCATTGACGTGCGCTTCGCTTCGAGCCGGGACGGCATCAGTTGGAACACCTATGACTGGCGCCCGTTCGTGCCGCTCGGCATGTCCGGTGATTTCGATTTCCGCCGCATCTACATGGCCTACGGAATCGTGCCGGCCCGGAACGGCCGCGAAATGTACATGTACTACATGGGAACCAACGAGACCCACGGATGGGGCCGCGATGACCGTAATAATCGAATCCTTACCGCGGCCGGCCTGGCGCCGCAAGGTGAGCGGCGCATGATCAGCCGGGTAGTGCTGCGGCGCGATGGTTTTGTCTCGGCGCGCGCGGGCCGTGAAGGAGGAGAGTTCACCACGCCGGCGCTGAATTTTCGCGGGAATCAGCTTGTGCTGAACGTGGATACGTCCGCCGCGGGCGAGGTGAGAGTGGAGGTTCAGGATATCGAGGGCAAGCCCATACCCGGCTTCACCCTGGCCGAGGCCGACCTGATTCATTCGGCCAATGACGTGAACCGGGCGGTCACCTGGAACCGCGCCAGCACGCTGGAGAAACTTGCGGGCAAGGCGGTGCGGTTGCATTTTGTGCTGCGCGATGCTGATGTGTATGCGTTCGAGTTTCGGGAGCGGCCGGCGTTGTAGGCAGTCTGAGAGGAGCTTCAGGTGCAGATCGGAAGAAGAGAATTCTTGCAATCATGCGGCGCGGGCGCGGCTTTGCGCGCTCAAAGGCGTCAACGCCCCAACCTGGTGGTCATATTGGTGGACGACATCGGGCGCGATTGGGTGGGGTGCTACGGGGCGCGCCAGCGTACGCCCAATATTGACAAACTGGCGCGCGACGGCGTTCGCTTCGACAAAGCCTGGTCCACCCCCATCTGCACACCCACCCGGGTGGAATTATTGACCGGCCGGTACCCTTTCCGCACGGGGTGGATCGATCACTTCGACGTGCCGCGCTGGGGCGGGAAAGGGCTCGATTGGGATCGGGAGATCACCTTCGCGCGCATGCTTCGCGATGCCGGCTATGCCACTGTCATCGGCGGCAAATGGCAGGTGAATGATTTTCGCACGCATCCCGACGCGCTGAAGCGCCACGGTTTCGACGAGCATTGCATGTGGACCGGCTTCGAAACCGGCAACCCGCCGAGCGCGCGGCGCTACTGGGACGCGTTTCTGCAGATCAACGGCGAGCGCCGTGTGCACAGCGGCAAGTATGGCCCCGACGTGGTCAATGCGTACCTTGTAGACTTCGTCCGGCGCAACCGGCAAAAGCCGTTCCTGCTCTACTACCCCATGATCCTCGTGCACGGCGCGTACGAGCCCACGCCGTGGAACCGCAGCGATCCGCCGAAGGGAAATGCCGCGCTCTATTCCGGAATGGTCTCCTACGCCGACCACCTCGTGGGAAACATCATGCAATCCCTCGATGAAGCCGGCGTGGCGCGCGACACGTTCGTGCTGTTCGCCGGAGATAACGGAAGTCCGATGGGCGGTGGAAGCATCAACGGCCTGGTCTGCCCGCCGGGGAAGGGCAGGATCACGGATCTGGGCGCGCACGTGCCGTTCATCGCTCGTGCGCCGTGGCTGGGCACGCGTGGCCGGGTCGCCACCGAACTGGCGGATTTCAGCGATGTGCTGCCGACGCTTGCGGAACTCGCCGGAATTGCGGCGCCTTGTGGTGTGGCCATTGACGGCCGATCGTTTGTGCCGGTGCTCACGGGCGCATCCGGGGGAACCCGGCGTGAGTGGATCTACACGCAGCGCTGGAATAAGCGCGCCGTGCGGGACGCGCGTTATAAGGTGAACTCGGACGGAAGCTTTTTCGATCTGGAGCAGGATCCGCTGGAGAAGAACGATCTCCGGTCGAGCACCGACTCCGGCGTTGCCGCGGCGCGCCGGCGCCTGGAAGCGGTGCTGCAGAAATTCCCGGAGAATGGGCCGCCGCCGTTCGAAGGGTAGCCGGTTTCGAAACTGGGCGGATAATCAGAATACCAGCCGCAGGGCAAACTGGCACTGCCGTTCGCCCATCGAATCCGAGATCACGCCGAAATCGGCAGCGCCCAGATTGGTCGAGGGCATGCGGAAATAGGGCGTGTTCGTCAGGTTGAAGGCTTCCGCCCGGAATACCAGTGCGAGGTGCTCCTTCAGAGCGGTCTGCTTCGAAACAGCCACGTTATAGTTCCGCCGTCCCGGACCGCGCACATCGGGCAAAGTGCGGCCCGTGTTTCCAAACGTGTACGGAGCCGGCATCCGGAATACCGACGTATCGAAGAAGCGGGTCAGACGCGATTGCACGTCGCCCGAACGGTGTGCCGACCGGCCTATGTTGTCGGGCCTCGTCGACGCCGAAAAGACTCCGGTGTTGCCCGGGGAAGTCAGCGCGATCGGATAGCCCGTCGTCACTACCACCCCGCCCGTTGCCGACCAGCCGCCCGCCAGTTTCAAAATGGCGCCTGGTGCGCTCGCCAGCCATTTGCGCCCGCGTCCGAACGGCAGGTCCACGGTATGGCTGAAATTGAACCGCTGCGAGACATCCTGCTGCGAAACGGCACGCTCCGCGCGCAGGTTATAGGCGTTCTGCGCAGGGGGCCGCAGCGTGGTGAAGTCCACCACGCGGCCGCTGCCGCTGTCGATGGTTTTGCTCGCCGTGTACGTCGCCAGGAACTGCATGCCACGCGACATGCGTTTCTGGGCCCGCAGTTGCAGCGAATGATACTTGGCCGACGCCGTGTGGTTCAGATTGCTATCGATCCCCCCATATTGCGGGAACGGGCGCAGCAACTGCGCCACCGTAATGGTGGGCGTCGAAAGCACCCCGGTCCTGGTCAATCCGTAAAACGGGTTACTGACGCGTTCCGACAACCGGTTGCCGAGGCTCTGGTATGTCGGGTCCACCTGGTTGAATTGCACGCTCGCAGGCAGGCGCACGCCCTGGTTTCCCGCGTACACAGCTTCCAGCAGCAGGTTGCCGGGAACCTGTTTCTGAATGCCGAAGTTCCAGTGCTGCACGTACGAGTTGCTCTTGTTGTAGCGCGGATTGATGGTAATGGCCTGGCCTAATTGAAGCTGGTCCGCGGTTGACGTGGCAGGATCAAGCAGTCCCGTGGGGAATGGATTGCTCAGCGGATTGGCGGGCGTAATGCCATCGATCGAGGCGATCCAGGTGGTCACGATCTGAAAACCCGCGGCGCCAAATTGCGCCGCATTCGGATAACCTCCGCGTGGCATGTAGAACAGCCCGTAACCTGACCGGATTACCGTCTTATCGTCAAGCCGGTAAGCCAGCCCCACACGGGGACCGAACGCGCGCCGGTAAGCATCGTAATTCCCGCGCGGCTGGCCGTCTCGCCCCGGATGCGTCAATACCCCGCGCAACTGCGGCATGCCCGCTGGCTGGATCGGAAACGGTTTTTCGAAGTCGAAAGTGGAGAAGCGGTTGTACCGTTCCGTCCGTGGCTGTTCGTAGTCCCAGCGCAAGCCAAGGTTGACCGTCAACTTCTTTAAACGGATATCGTCATTGAAGAAGCCCGCTATGTAAGCGTTGCCCACCGCGAATGCCGGCCCGTTCTGGATATTGCCGCTGCCGAATCCCGTTAGAAACGAGGCCCAGCCGTCGCCTGCCGTGAGACTCGCACGTTGGGTCGGGCCCCTGCGTGAAGCCGCGCGTGAAGTTGTAGGCGCCGGCAGCCGACGTGGGGCGGAAGACGTTTTGCCTGTACATCCGCAGGTCGGCGCCGTACGTCAGGGTGTGCCGTCCCCGGATGTGCGTCTGCTCCGCGACGATGGTGTAGATATCGGTGGTTTGGGGTGCATCGGGCGGCGTGCCGAATTGTGCATAGCCGGTGACTCCGATCAGCGGGAACGCCTCCTTCTGCGATTTCGCCGATATGGCCGCAGGGAATCCCAACCCGGTGAGACTCACGCTGCCCGCGGGCGCCGTAATCTGGTTACCATCCCGCCGCGTGGCGCCCAGCCGGTAGCTGAAAACGCTGCTCGCCGAAAACACGTACGTCCCGTTCAGCACGGTGTTGAAGGTGTCGTTCACGAACTCGATTCTCTGCGTGTCGGCCACCGTGCCGAATTCGCCCGAGTTCAGGCTGTTCCCCGTGTTGCGGGTAAAGCGCCCGAACAGGCTGTGCCGCTCCGAAAAGCGATGATCCAGGCGAACCGACCATTGATCGCTCCGGGTGTTCTCCTTGGGGGCGTACACCCAGTTATTAATATTGGCCGGCCCCTCTCCCGGACGGTTCGGCAGCGGCAGATAAGTCTGCATGCGCGCCGCCACCGGGTCGATACGATTCTGCGGGATGATGTTGCCGGGGTATGCGTCGCGGAGATAACCCGTGCCGCCGGGGTTCCGCCGCGTGGTCATCGGATCGTAGATGATCACACGCTGGCCGCGCGCGTTCAACAGCCCCACGAAATCGCCGCGCCGCTGCGCCTCAGTCGGGATCGTCAGCGAACGCCCGCCGAACGATGTGCCTTCGCGGTGCCCCTGGTAATCGGCAAAAAAGAATGTGCGGTTGCGAATTGCGGGACCGCCCACCGTTCCTCCGAACATGTTGAAGCGAAAGATACCCCGTGCCTGTCCGCGCGCATTGGCGAAGAAGTTGTTCGCGGTCAGGCGGTCGTTGCGGAAGTATTCATACGCGCTCCCGTGGAATTCGTTGCTGCCGCCCTTGGTGATGACGTTTACCACGCCGCCGCCGCTGCGGCCGAATTGAGGGCCATAGCTGTTGGTCATCACCTTGAACTCCTGCGTGCCGTCGGGCGTCGGCGACAGCGCGAACTGGTTCTGCACCGGCAGCATGATGGAGACTCCGTCCAACAGGAACTCGTTGGTCCTGTACCGCCCCCCGTTGATCGAGATGTCGGCCGCGTTGAAGATTGCCAGGCCGTTCGCCGAACCCGACGAGATCACCCGGCCTTCGCCCAGGGGGTTGGTCTGCACGCCGGCGGTGAGGCCGACGAGGTCGAAAACGTTGCGCCCCTGCATGGGCAACTCGGAAATAGTCCGTTCCGAAACCACCTGGCCGAGCGACCCTTTCTCGGTGTCCACCAGCGGCACCGTCGCGGTGATTGAGATGGTGGTCGATACTTCGCCCAGTTGCAGCACATAGTCCAGGCGAATCTGGTCGTCCACCTGCACCAGAACATTTCCGCGCACAGCGGTCTGAAAACCCGGCGCGGAAACCTGAACGGTGTACGTTCCGGGTTTGAGATAAGGCGCCAGAAAGGCACCTTGGGCGTCCGTTCGCACTTTCACGGAATCCCCGGTCGCAGTGGTCGTGACCGTAACCTCCGCATTGGGCACCGCGGCTCCCGAGGCGTCGTGTACCCTTCCGAGGACCGTTCCAGTGATATTTTGCGCGAGAAGTGGCCCTCCCGCCAGTGCGGCGAGGAGAATCAGAACGTGCTTTGACATCTTGCCTCCCTGCGTTGCCTCGATGCTAACCGCCGAGCGCGATAGACAATTGATCGCCGCCGGCCAGTCGCGCGGGCCGGGATAGCCGGATCGAGGCCAGACCGTTTTCAACCGAAAGTTGCGCCCCCGCGGGCGCACGGCGCAGTTTCCTGCCGCCTGCCGGAATGCGGAGCGTGGCGATTTCGAGTGCGCCACCCTCTACTTGAACCGACGCTTCCAATTCCCCGTCCTCCCGCTGCTGCCGGTAGCTGCCCCAGGCCGTGCCACTCGCAAAAAAACAACGGAAGTCTTTAGCCCCGGCGGCGGGGCGGAAGCGTAGCGACTTCTCCGGAGCCGCATAGGCAAAACCCGAGAACGCGTTGAGCAGCGACCAACTCGAAAGCGCGCGCGCGTAATGGTGGCCGCACTCGGCCTCATCCCAGGGGTTGCGCCGCAGTCCGTCGTGGCGGTCCCGTACTGCCCGTACGATGCGCAGCGCCTCATCAGTCATGCCTTCATAGATCAGGTGGGCGGCCACCTGGTACTCCACGCCGCTCCAGACCTCGTCGCAATAGCCAAAGGGCACGGCCGGACGCTTTCCGTCGGGCCACGTGCAGACTACAAGGCCCGCCTCGTCGTTGAGCGCATAGATGCGTTGACCGCTGGGCACCTCCCGCAAATCTTCCACGAAATTGTAGCGGTA
>JAMCRM010000216.1 GCA_023380575.1 Acidobacteriota bacterium
TGCCGGCAGCGGCCAGATTGCGCACCAGCACGCCGGCCGCGCTTCGCTCCAGGATATCTAACCAGTACACGCCATTGGCGCCGCCGGTATTGGCCCCCAGGTGGGCTACGTAATCGGCGGCGCTGGTATGGATGGCCGGAGCGCCTTTCGCCCGCACCATCCAGGGCGAGCCGGGCCGGCCGATGGGCCGCGCCTCGCATTCCGTCGCAGTCTGGCGGTCCCGCCACTGGAAATAAGGCACGGGATAGGCGGTTTCCGGTCCCTTCTCGAGCACGATGACGGCGGTCCAATTGGAAGCACCGTCGAAGGGCTGGAAACCCGAAAGGTCGTCCACCCGCCGCACGCGCAGCCCGGGAAAGCGGCGGAAGCCATCGCCCGCGCCCCTGGTCTGAAACAGGGTTTGGGTGATGACGAAGCCGAGTTTGCCGCCGCGTTCCAGGAAATGATCCGCGCAGGCGTAGAGCATGAGGGAAGCCAGGTCCTTTTTCGCCCCGCCGTGGCGCGCCGCGGCGGCCGAAAGCGAAAACAGCCCGTAGCGTTCCCAGAGCGGCCTGGTGCGCGCGCGATACTCCGGGGAAAGATTATCCCAGGCAATCCAAGGCGGGTTTCCCGCCACGTAGTGGACGCGGCACGCGGGGGGATTCAGGATGGTGTCGCGAAGGTGTACCGGGATGTCCTCGGCGCCTGCGCCGGTGGCCAGCCGGTAATTGGCCTTGGCGGCCAGAACGGCCAGCGGATTGATGTCGCACCCTATGACGCTGGCCAGGATGCGGCGGCGGAATTCGCCCTCGTCGATGGGCGGGTGCGCTTCGTGCCAGCGGCGAAGGCGGCGGATGGCCCCCAGCAGAAAAGCACCGGAGCCGCAGGCCGGGTCGAGGATGCGCCGTTCCGGGTTGCCGTCGTAGCCGAGTTGGTCGAGAACGTGCTCCACCAACCAGTCGGGAGTGTAATACTCGCCGAGGCCATGGCGGAGTTCGCGGGGAAAAAGGTCGTAGTAGAGGGGCTTCAAAAAGTCCTGGCCGCCGCCGGAACTGGCGTAGGTCTGGAGGGCCGCCGCTATTTCGCGGGCCGTGGGACACGCCTCGGGTTCTTCCCCGGCCAGCGCCCGGAGCAGGATCTCGTAGTAACGCTGGACGCCGAGGCAATCGATGGCACGCTGCGCGAGGGGAGCGGCTCTTCCGAAATCCGCCGCCAGGGATTCCGGGGTAAAGGGCTTTCGCCGGGCTTGCACGCGGGTTACACTGAAAAAGATCCGGGCTTCGTGCGCCGCAAAACGTTAGCAGACCAACGCTTTGGGTGCGCGCGATTTGACAATACGGCCCCCGCCCGGTAGGCTAAAAGATTGTAACAGCAATTTAGTGGAGACGTGTGTGTCCATGAGTACCGAATTCCCATCCAAGCATGGGATCAATCGTCAGTGGCTCCTGCTGGATGCGGAGGGCGAAGTCCTCGGCAAACTCGCCAGCAAAGCGGCCAAGATTTTGATGGGAAAGCATAAGGCTTCCTATACGCCCTTCCTGGATACCGGTGACCACGTGGTGGTGATCAATGCCGCCAAAATCAAGGTCACGGGCCGCAAGGAAGAGCAGAAGGTGTACCGGCATTTTACGGGCTATCCCGGCGGGTTGGTGGAGAAGAGTTTCCGCAAAGTTCGCGACGAGAAGCCGGTCCGGATTGTGGAAGACGCGATCTTCGGGATGTTGCCGAAGACCAAGCTCGGCAAACAGATGTACCGGAAGCTCAAGGTGTACGCCGGTGACAAGCATCCGCACGCGGCCCAGAAGCCGGTCGCGCAGGCGGTCCAGTAGCAGGGAGAGTCGATTAGTGGCAGCGATGGTTCAATATCTGGGAACAGGCCGCCGCAAGAGAGCGGTGGCTCGTGTATTTTTGCGGCCGGGCAAAGGGGAGATCAAAGTCAACAACAGACCGTTTGACAACTATTTCCCCACCGAATCTTCCCGTGTTCCGGTGCGGCAGGCTCTGCTGGCAACCGAAACGGCGGACCGGTTCGATATCGTGATCCTGGCCGATGGCGGCGGAGTCTCCGGCCAGGCCGAAGCGGCGCGTCTGGGCATCGCTCGCGCCCTGGTGGAGTTCAACGCCGAATTGCGTCCCCGTTTGAAAAAGCTCGGATTCCTTACTCGCGACCCCCGCGCTCACGAGCGCAAGAAGTACGGCCAGAAGGGCGCGCGCAAGCGGTTCCAATTCTCCAAACGGTAAAGCATGTTCCGTGCGAAGCGGGAAGAGCGGTGGTTGTGAGGTCGCTTTTCCCTCTCCGTACATTTATCTGTAAACGGCCAACCGCCCCGCAACGGCGCACAAATTCCGCTTTGGGCGTGTGCACGCGCGGGGAGATCCACGGCTGGTCAAGCAGCACCCGGGAGCGCACAGCTGCCCGGATTTCCTAGGAGGAAGTTTGCCGGCAATATCCATGAAAGAATTGCTCGAAGCTGGCGTTCACTTCGGGCACCAGACCAAGCGCTGGAATCCGAAGATGAAAGAATACATCTTCGGCGAACGCAACGGTATTTACATTATCGACCTGCAGAAGACCTTGAAGATGTTCAAGGATGCGGCGCGATTCGTGGGCGAGATGGCGGCCATGGGCAAGAATGTGCTCTTCGTGGGCACCAAGCGCCAGGCGCAGGAGGCCATCGCGGAAGAAGCCACGCGCTGCAACATGTTCTACGTCAACCAGCGCTGGCTGGGCGGGCTGCTCACCAACATGATGACGGTGCAGAAGTCCATCAAGCGGCTGAAAGAGTTGGAAGGCATGGCGGCGACGGCGGAAACCGGCGGGTATGCCGGGCGCCCCAAGAAGGAAATCATCCGCCTGGAGCGCGAGCGCAAGCACCTGGACAGCAATCTGGCCGGTATCAAAGACATGCCGGGGCTGCCCGATGTCCTGTTCGTGATTGATTCGAACAAGGAAGCCATCGCGGTGAAGGAAGCCCGCCGGCTGGGAATCCCGGTGGTGGGCATTGTGGACACCAATTGCGATCCGGACGAAGTGGACTACGTGATTCCGGGCAACGACGACGCCCTGCGCGCCATTCGCCTGTTTGCCAGCAAGATTGCCGAGTCGATCATCGAGGGCCGCGCGCTGGCCACCGAACAGGAGTTCGCAGCCGAAAAGATCATCACCGAAGAGGCCCAGGCGGAAGAAGTTCCCGAGTACACCCAGTACGTGGACCCCAAGTACGCCGAAAAGATCATGGCGGAGACCCTGATGCAGGAGGAGCCCGCCCCGCAACAGCAGCCGCGTAAGGGCCCCGCGTCGGAAACCGGGCCCGAACCCGCCGACGAACCGGCGGTCACGGAAGGACACTAAAACCAAAGGGGCCGGGGATCGGGGGCCGGGGGCCGGTCCCCATTGAATCAGGTAAAGGAAACATGGCGGAAATTACTGCGCAATTAGTGAAAGAGCTCCGCGAACGTACGGGCGCGGGGATGATGGAATGCAAGAGCGCCCTCAAGGAAGCCAACGGGGATCTCGCGGCGGCGGAAATCGTGCTTCGGAAGCGCGGCATCAACTCGGCCGGGAAGAAATCCGGCCGGGCCACCAGGCAGGGTCTCATCGGCACCTACATTCATCACGGCGGCCAGCTCGGCGTGATGGTGGAAATAAATTGCGAATCGGATTTCGTGGCGCGCACGGACGACTTTCAGGAATTGGTGCATGACATCGCCATGCACATTGCCGCGGCCGACCCGAAGTTCATCCGCAAAGACGACGTGACTCCCGAGGCCCTCTCACAGGAGCGGGATATTGCCCGCGAGCGCGCGTTGAAGGAAGGTAAGCCGGAGAAGGTGCTGGACAAGATCGTGGAAGGCCGCCTGGCCAAGTACTTCGAAGAGGTCTGCCTTTACGAACAGCGCTTCGTGAAGGATGACAGCCTCACCATCGATCAGTTGATCAAGACCAAGATCGCCAAGCTGGGCGAAAACATGTCCGTTGCGCGCTTCGTGCGCTACAAAGTGGGCGACGCGGCAGCCGCCGATCAGTCCGGCGCGGCGTCGAACGACGGTGCCGGCGCATAAGCGGATCCTCCTCAAATTAAGTGGCGAATCGCTGGCCGGGGGGGCGGCATTCGGCATCCATGCCGAACGCGTCAAGGAACTGGCCGCCGAAGTCGCCGAAGTGAACGCCGCGGGCGTGCAGGTGGGAGTGGTGGTGGGCGGCGGCAATATTTTCCGCGGGGTCGCCGCCGCCGCCCAGAAGATGGACCGCGTGACGGCGGACCACATGGGCATGCTCGCCACGGTGATCAACGCCTTGGCGCTCTCGGATTCGCTGGAACAGATCGGCGTCCAGACGCGTGTCATGTCGGCCATCGAGATGCACGAAGTGGCCGAGCCCTACATTCGGCGGCGGGCCATCCGGCACCTGGACAAGGGCCGCATCGTGATTTTCGCCGCGGGCACCTCCAACCCTTACTTCTCCACCGACACGGCGGCCACCCTGCGGGCGCTGGAAATCCACGCGGAAGTGATCGCCAAGGCCACACGCGTTGACGGTGTGTTCGATAAGGATCCCCTGAAATTTGCGGACGCGGTGATGTACCGGGAAATCTCCTACCTGGAAGTTCTCTCGAAAGCCCTGGGCGTG
>JAMCRM010000217.1 GCA_023380575.1 Acidobacteriota bacterium
CAGGTGAAGATTCTGGTGGCTCGCGAAGGCTCACCCGAGCCCATCAGTTTTACCGTGACCCGCGACGAGATCTCCCGCAAGAGCGTGCAGGACGCCATGTGGCTGCGCCCCGGCATCGCCTATGTCGATGTGGACCAGTTCAACGAAACTACCGGCAGAGAACGGGAAGACGGCTTGCGGAAACTGGGCGAGAACAATATTAAGGGCCTGGTACTCGATCTGCGCGGCAACCCCGGCGGCCTTCTCACCGAAGGCGTGGCCGTGGCGGACAAGTTCCTGCAGAAGGGGCAGACCATCGTCTCCCATCGCGGCAGGGCTTCCGCCGAGAAGCCGTATATCGCCCGCAACGGGAATCACGGCCGCGACTATCCCATCGTGGTGCTGGTGAACCGCATGTCCGCCTCCGCCGCCGAAATCGTGGCCGGCGCGCTCCAGGACCACGACCGCGCCTGGGTCCTCGGCGAAACCACCTTCGGCAAGGGGCTGGTGCAGACCGTTTATCCTCTTGCCGAGAACACCGGACTGGCTCTTACCACAGCCCACTTCTATACCCCCAGCGGCCGCCTCATCCAGAGGGACTATTCCAACAAGTCGTTTTTTGATTACTATTACCACAAAGACGACAATGCCAAGAACCCGCTCGACGTCAAGATGACCGACAGCGGCCGTACCGTCTACGGTGGCGGCGGCATCACTCCGGACGAAAAGTACACCGCGCCCAAGCTGGACAAGTTGCAGGCGGAACTCTACCGCAAGTACGCCTTTTTCAACTTCACGAAGTATTACTTCAGCGTGCACGACATCAAGCTGCCCAAGGGTTGGAGTCCCGACATCAACACTTTCAACGAGTTCCACGACTGGTTGATGCAAAAAAACTTCACTTTCTCGGAAGCGGATTTCACCCAGGATCACGAGTGGATTCAGCGCATGCTCAAGAAGGAAATCTACCTGACGGCGTTTAACCTGGACGAGAGCCGCCGGGCCGATATTGAGAGCGACCCCGAGGTGGTGCAGGCCATCGCCGCGCTTCCCAAGGCCAAATCGCTTCTCGATAATGCCAAGCGGGTCATTGTGCAGCGGCTTGCCGTGCAACAGCGCGCCGCCGAGCAATAATAAAAGATAAGTGAACCCACAGAATCGGAAACCAGCTCCCCAGATCACAGTTCTGGACACCGGGGGGCAGTACTGCCACCTGATTGCCCGCAAGGTGCGCGAACTGGGCGTGTACGCGGAGGTGCGGGCGGCGGAGACGCCTGCCGCGCAACTGGCGGCCTCCCGGGGTGTTATCATCTCGGGCAGTCCTTCCAGCGTGTATGATCCGGGCAGCCCCACGGTGGACCCGGGATTGTTCGCGCTGGCCCACCCGGTTTTGGGGATCTGTTACGGGCAGCAATTGATGTCGCGGGTGTTGGGAGGCACGGTGCAGCGGGGTGAAAAAGGCGAATACGGTCTGGCCACGCTCGAAATCGACGACCCCTCCGCGCCCATTTTCGCCGGCCTGTCCGGGGCGCAGCAGATCTGGATGAGCCATCGCGACACCGTGACCGCGCCGCCCACGGGCTTCCGCGTGGTGGGGCATACCGGAACCTGCGCGGTTGCTGCCATCGCCGACACCGCGCGGCATCTTTACGGGTTGCAGTTCCACCCGGAGGTGGTCCATACCACGCACGGCCGCGAGGTGCTGTCCAATTTCCTGTTCCGCATCTGTGGCTGCCAGCGCGACTGGGATGCCCGCCACCGCGTGCCGCAACTGGAAGCTGAGATCCGCGCCGCCGTGGGCGAGCGCAATGTGTTCTTTTTCGTGTCGGGGGGCGTGGATTCCACGGTGGCGTATACCCTGTGTCTGCGCGCGCTGGGGCCCGGGAGGGTGCGCGGCGTTTACGTGGACACCGGGCTCATGCGCGAGGGCGAAACGGATTTCGTAAGGCGCAACTTCGAGGCCCTGGGGGCCGGCGGCATCGCCGTGGAGAACGCCGCTCCGCAGTTCCTGGCCCCGCTTGCCGAAAGCCGCGACCCCGAACAGAAGCGCCGCATCATCGGTGAGGAGTTCGTGCGCGTGCAGGAGCGCATCATCGAATCCCGGCACCTGTTGGACGGCCACTGGATCCTCGGCCAGGGGACCATTTATCCGGATACCATCGAATCCGGCGGCACGGAAAAAGCCGCCGTCATTAAAACGCATCATAACCGCGTGGCGGGCATCCAAAACCTGATTGCCGAGGGCCGCATCGTGGAGCCGCTTACCTCGTTCTATAAAGACGAAGTGCGGGAAGTGGGGCGCGCGTTGGGGTTGCCCCCCGACCTGCTTGAACGGCACCCGTTCCCCGGACCCGGCTTGGCCATCCGCTGCCTGTGCGCTTCTTCCGAAGAACCCGTGACCGCCCTGCCGGAGGGCTCGATCATTCCGGTCCATTCGGTGGGGGTGCAGGGGGACGCGCGCAGCTACGCCCCCGTGCTGGCCATCGAGGGCCTGGACCACGCCGCCGCCACGGAACTGATCAACCGCATCGAAGGCATCAACCGGGTGATTGCGCGCGTGGAGACGCGGGCGCCCCTG
>JAMCRM010000218.1 GCA_023380575.1 Acidobacteriota bacterium
ACGTTCTGCCGAATCCATAATTCCCGGATTGCGAGGGTTGGACCCGGACTGAGATGGAAAAAATCTACACCGGCTGGGCGATTACTAACTGGGTTCCACCGGGAATTGGGTCAACCCGGAGCATGCGGAGGCCGAGGGCTTCCAGTTCGGCCCGGAGCCGCGAGACCGGCCAGTTGCGGGAGCCTTCGCGAACGAGGTGCCGTCCCAAAGCCGACAGGATCACCTCCGGCGGAGGGGGAGCTTCGGAGGAGAGAAACGCGTCGTGAAGGATCAGTAAGCCGTCCGGCTCCAAAACACGGGAGGCGCTCTCCAGAGCGGGCCGGAACTGCATGCGTTCGCAGCAGGCCAGCAGTCCGGAAAACAGCACGGCCCCGAACCGTCCTCCAGCGGCCGCCACCGCGGCGGCGGGTTCGCAGGCCGGCTCGGTTTCGAACGGGTTGCGGATTTCGAGCTGCAACTCCGGCCAGCGGGGAGAGATCAGGCCGCGGTAACTCGGCCCGCCCCATCCCACCAGCAGGACCCGGCCGCGCGCGGGGAGGTCCAGCCTGTCCGCCACGAAGGGGGCCGCAAAGCGAGCCAGGCATTCGCAAGCCTGGTGCTCGAGGGTGGGGCTTTCCGGCGGCCCGCAAACCGAGCGTCCGTTCAAGACATACCGGCCCACCGAAATCGCGGGCGGCAGTTGCGCCGCCAGCGAGAGCAGCAGGGGCTTCAGAGTCTGAGGCGAGTCCCCGTTCAGGTAGCGGGAGGCCAGTTCCAGGTTGCGGTATCCTTCCGGGCCGCATTCGAGAAGCCCCAGCGAGACCAGGCATTCCAGCACTTCCGCCAGGCCGTGATTGTTGAGGCCCAGTTCGCGCGCCAACTCGCGCGCCGTGCGCCAGCGCTCCAGGTGGTCGAACAGTGAAGCCGTCAGCGCGAAGAGGAGCACCTGGCTGCCCAGGCCGGCGGTGGCGATCCGCAGTAACTGGTCCGGCGCCGGCGCGGGCTCAAAATGCGGGCTGCTGTCCGGCCTGCGCCGGAGGTCGCGTTGCGAGTGCTTGAGTTTTTCGCGCAACGCCACAACTGCGCCGATCACCAGCGTCGCTGGGGGACTCATGGCGGCCCGTTCCACTTCCCGGGTGATGGTGCCCAGGGTTCCCGTGACCACGTTCTCGCCGTGCCAGAAAGCCATCTGAATCATCGCGGCGGGAGTATTCGGATCGCGCCCGTGGGCGATTAACTCGTGCGCGATCCGGCCCACGCTATGCACAGCCATGAGGAACACGAGCGTGTCGATGCCGGCGAGGGCGCTCCAGTTGAGGCGGCTCTCTTCCCGCTCGGCCTCGTGCCCCGTGACGATCGCCACGGCGGAGGCGGCCTCCCGGTGCGTAACCGCTATGCCCGCGCTCAGCGGCGCGGCCAGCGCCGCCGAGACCCCGGGCACCACTTCGAACGGAATGCCGCGCTCGGCCAGGTATTCCGCTTCCTCGCCGCCGCGGCCGAACAGGAACGGATCGCCCCCTTTTAGGCGGACGACGATCTTGTCCTCCCGGGCTTTGCGGGCCAGCAGTTCGTGTATCTCGTCCTGCCGCGAGGCATGCAGCCCGACGGTCTTGCCCATGTAGATCAGCTCGGCCGAGGGTTTGGCCAAGTGCAGGATTTCTTCCTGGATCAGGCGGTCGTAAACGATCACGTCGCCGGCTTCAATCAGCCGGGCGGCCTTGACCGTCAGCAGCTCGGGATGACCCGGGCCGGCGCCCACCAGATAGACCTTACCAACGGACACAATATTTCCTCGCAAATGTTTGTTTGCGCACGGCTTGAAAAAGAATACGATGATAACATGATCCGCTAATACCGTAACTTGCGGTTCAAATCTCTCCGGGAGAGTGAGTCGTGTCGGTGATTACGATTTCCAGGGGATCGTTCAGCGGCGGCAAATTGCTGGCGGAGTGCCTGTCCAAAACGCTCGGCTACCGTTGCGTGGATCGGGAAGTTATCGTGGAAAGGGCCGCCGCGCACGGCGTCTCGCAGGAAGAGCTGAGGGATGCGCTCGACAAGCCGCCGACGTTGCTGGAGCGGTTCCAGCACAAAAAGTATTTGTACCTGGTGTTGATTCAGGCCGCTCTGGCCGAAGAGGTTCGCACGGGCAGGGCCGTATACCACGGCAACGCGGGACACCTCTTGCTCAAGGGCGGGGCGCACGTCCTCCGCGTCCGCATCATCGCCCCCATGGAGTTTCGCTTGAAAATGGCCCAGGAACGCCTAAAGCTCAGCCGCGCCGAAGCCTTGGACTACATCGCCAGGATGGACCAGGACAGGAGAAAGTGGACCCAGTACCTGTACGGCGTAGACTGGGGGGACCCGGGCAACTACGACATTGTCCTGAACCTCGAATACCTGAAGATTTCCGAGGCGTGCGACGCCGTGTGCGCCCTGGCCCGGCAGCGGTGTTTCGAGTTTACTCCGCGCTGCCAGGCGGCCATGAACGACCTCGCTCTGGCCAGCCGCGTGCGCGCGGAACTGGCCCTCGACGAAGCGACCTCGCACCTGGAATTCGAGGTCTCGGCGAAAGCCGGCTCCGTGCGCATCCGCGGCGCCGTTTCCCACACGCACGATGTGGAGGAAATCCGGCGTGTGGTCGGCGAGGTTCCCGCCGTGACGGAGCTCAATCTGGACGAGATCGCCTCTCCGGTCCGCGCGTGAGGGGAGCGGGCCGCCGGGCCCGCTCCCGCCCATTCCCTATACCCGCGCCGGTACCGCCGCGGGCTTGTCCTGCGGCACGTGCCGCACTTCCGAGCCCGTATAAACCTGCCGCGGGCGCGCGATCTTCTGCTCTCGATCGCCCATCAGTTCGTCCCAGTGGGCCAGCCATCCCGTGGTGCGCGGAATCGCGAACAGCACGGTGAACATGCTTGGCTTGAAACCCATGGCCTGGTAGATAATACCGGAGTAGAAGTCTACGTTGGGGTAAAGTTTCCGCTTTACGAAGTATTCATCTTCGAGCGCGATCTTCTCCAACTCCAGGGCTATATCCAGCTTGGGGTTGCGGCCGGTGACCTGGAAGACTTGGTCGGCCGCCCACTTGATGATGCGCGCCCGCGGATCGTAATTCTTGTAGACACGGTGGCCAAAGCCCATCAGCTTCATGTGGCCGGCCTTCACCTCCGCAATGTATTCCGGAATGCGTTCCTTGCTGCCGATGCGGTCCAGCATGCGCAGCACCTGCTCGTTGGCGCCCCCGTGCAGCGGGCCGGAAAGCGCCGCAGCCGCGGCGGCGGTGGCGAGATAGGGATCCGCCTGCGAGCTGCCCACCGCGCGCATGGCGTTGGTGCTGCAATTCAGTTCGTGGTCGGCGTGCAGGATGAACAGGATCGCCAGGGCGCGCGCGAGCACGGGGTTGGCCACGTATTTCGGCTCGAGCATCTTCCACAGCATGTTCATGAAGTTGGCCGAGTAGCCCAAGTCCAGGTCGGGGTAGACGTACGGCAGCCCCAGGCTGTGGCGGTACGTGTAGGCGGCGATGGTGGGCATCTTGGCGATCAGGCGCGCGATCTGCAGCCGGCGGTTCTCCGGGTCCAGCACGTCGCGGGCTTCCGGGTAGACCGTCGACAAAGCGGCCACCGTGCTCACGAGCATGCCCATGGGATGCGCGTCGTAGCGGAATCCCTCGAGGAACTTCTTGGTGGTTTCGTGGATCATCATGTGCGACCGGATCACGCGAATCCATTCCTGGGATTGCGCCTGGTCCGGCAGCTCTCCGTTGAGCAGCAGGTAGGCGACCTCCAGAAACGTGCACTTTTCCGCCAGTTCCTCGATCGGATAACCGCGATACCGCAGAATGCCGCGGTCCCTGTCGATGTATGTGCCGCCGCTGAACGATCCCCTGGAAATCGTAATCACCGACACGACTCACTCTCCCGGAGAGATTTGAAC
>JAMCRM010000219.1 GCA_023380575.1 Acidobacteriota bacterium
GCTCGACGCAGGTTCGGCTACAAACGCAAATCTTCAAGCGGTCAGTGAACTAGTCAATAGCCCCGGCGACCACGAAATGGCGCTTGGGTACAGCCACACCGTGGAACTGGGCGAGAAGCGGGAAAGGCGCCTGGACGTGAGCCGGTTGGGCATCGGGATAGCCCGCCTCGAGATCGCCGATCGCGAGCGGTTGCTGCGGGCGGACGTGAAGACCCGTTTCGGAGAGGCGCTGGCCGGCGCGCGGAATCTGGCGGCCGCGGAACAGCTCTCGGAGTTGACGCGCCAAAGCTACCGCATCGCGGAGGCCCGCACCCGCGAGGGTGAGGGCACTCCACTCGAAGAAGGACTGCTCAAGGTTGAACTGAACCGCATCGAATCCGACCGCCTCCTGTTCGCTAACCAGATGGACCGGGCCATTCTCGATTTGAAAACCTTGGCGGGCATGGATGGCGAGGGCCCGGTGAAACTGAGCGGAGCTCTCGCCGTTCCTGAACTTGCGGTTTCACTGGCCCAGGCCGTCAGCCGCGCGCTCCAGGAGCGGCCGGACCTGAAAACGGCGCGGCTCGAAGAACAGCTCGGCGGAGCGGAATTGCGGCTCGCCAGGACGGAGGCCATCCCGAACCTGGTTGCGACCGGACGCTTTGCGCATTCGGCAATGCTCTTCGACCAGTTGGGCCTGGCCGCGCCCGGGGGGCCTACCGTTCCGATCCAGAGGTCCGATAACCAGCTCACCGCGGGCATTTCTATAAACCTGCCCGCCCGCAACCGGAATCAGGGGAACATCCAGTCCGCGGTCGCCCGGAGCACTGCCGCCTCCCTGCGGCTCCGTTACCTGGAGCAGGTGATCCGGCATGAAGTGGAGGCCGGCCACAGCCGCTACGCCACCGCGCGGCGCGCGCTGAAGATTTTCGATGAAGGCGTCCTCGGCCAGTCCCAGGAGAATCTCCGCGTTCTGCGCGCGGCCTACGACCTGGGGGAGTTGCGCATTCTGGACGTAATCAACGAACAGCGGCGTTTGGTCGAAACCCAGCGGGCGTACACGGACCTGTTGCGGGAAGGGTGGTTGGCGGCGGTCGACCTGGAGAAGGCGGTTGGCGCTCCCTTGTTCTGATGAGGCGGACGATGAAATCGCGGGGTGTTCTCATATTCATGACCGGATTGGCGGCGGGCGCAATGGCGGCCATGATGATCTTTCGCGCCGCACGGGTTCAACCGGAAAACACCGGCGCTCTGGAGAAGGCCGAAAGCGCGCCCTCGGGACGTGTGAAACTCGATGTTGCCGCGCAGCGGAACATCGGGCTGGCGTTCGAAAAGGTGCAGTTGCGCCACGTGGTCGGGGCGGTGCAGGCGAACGGGGTGGTGGGGCCCAACGAGACGCGGGTGGCGCATGTGAGGCCCATCGCGCGCGGCCGCATCGAGAAGGTGTATGTCCGCTTGGGCGACCGCGTTCGCGCCGGCCAGACGCTGCTGGTCTACGACAATGTGGAACTCGGAGAAGTAACCGGCCAGTATGTTTCCGCTTTAGCGGCCTTGGAGAAAGCCGAGGCCGAAGCGCAGGTGGCCAGGCGATCCGTGGAGCGCGCCAAATCGTTGGTGGATATAGGCGCGCTGGCCAAAGCCGAGCTGGACCGGCGCGCCACCGAATACAAAAGCGCGCTGGCCTCCATCGAAAGCCAGAAGGCCGAGGCCGCCAAGGTGGAAGAAAAGCTGCACCGCTTCGGACTTAGCGAAGATGAAATCCAAAAGCTGAGCGCCCGCGGCGAGTACCATCGCGAGGCATCCAACAGCCGCCTCAGCGCGCCTTTTAGCGGCATCATCGTCAAATCGGTGGCATCGGAGGGTGAATCGGTAGGACCGGAGGACGAACTGTTCATGATCGCGGATCTCTCCACGGTGTGGGTCCAGGCGGACGTGTACGAGAAAGATATACGTTCCATCCGTCAGGGCCAGGAGGCCAGGATTGTGACGGACTCCTATCCCGGCCAGGTTTTCCTCGGCAGGATCACCTACGTCAGCGACTTCCTCGACCCGAAAACGCGGACCGCGAAGGTGCGCTGCGAAGTGCTGAATACGGGCGGGCAACTTAAGCTGGAGATGTTCGCCACCGTCCAACTCCCCACGCCGCAGGGACGCGATGCGCTGATGGTCCCGTCCGCCGCCATCCAGAGGGTGAATGACCGCGGCCTGGTCTTCGTGAAGACGGGAGATACGGAATTCCAGGTGAGGTACGTGGAACTGGCGGGGGAAGGCGAAGGCTGGGTGGAGGTGACCAGCGGGCTCCGGCAGGACGAGACGGTGGCTACGCACGGCAGTTTCTTCCTGAAATCCACGCTGCTTCGATCCGAAATCGGTGGGGACGACTAGCGGCCATGAACAGCATCATCGAAGTATCGATGAAGTACCGGTTTCTGGTCATCGTACTGGCCTGCCTCGCGGTCGGAGCCGGAATCCGCAGCCTGCGGCAGTTGCCGATCGACGCCGTGCCGGATATCACTCCGAACCAGGTCTTGATTCTCACACGCGTGCCCGGCCTGGGGCCGGTGGAGGTGGAAAGGTTCGTGACCTTTCCCGTGGAGACCGCCATGAGCGGATTGCCGGGGATCGAAAACGTCCGTTCGATTTCGCGCTTCGGCCTCTCTTCCGTCACCGTGTTCTTCAGGGAAGACATGGACATGTACTTCTGCCGGCGGCTGGTGATGGAGCGCCTGCCACAGGCGAAAGAGATGATCCCGCCCGGATTCGGCGCCCCGGAGATGGGGCCGATTACAAGCGGGCTCGGCGAGATCTACCAGTTTGAAGTCAAAGGTGCGGGGCGCTCGCCCATGGAACTCCGCTCCATTCTCGAATGGGACATCGCGTTTAAGCTGAGATCGGTGCCGGGCGTGGTCGAAGTCAATACGTATGGCGGGGAACTGAAGACCTATGAAGTGCAGGTGGACGCCGACAAGCTCACCAGCTTCAACATCTCTCTCGACCAATTAATCGAAGCGCTGGAACGCAATAACTTCTCCACCGGGGGTTCTTATATCGAGCACAACCAGGAGCAGGAAATTATTCGCGGCGAAGGACTGGTGGAGAGCCTCGGCGATATAGAAAATATTGTTCTGGGCGCCAGCCCGGGCGGCGTGCCCATCTACGTGAAAAGCGTGGCCACGGTTGCTTTTGCGCCCCAGGTGCGGCAGGGGGCCGTGACGCGCGACGGACGCGGTGAAATCGTGACCGGCGTGGTCATGATGCTGATGGGTGAGAATTCGCGTGTGGTGGCCGGACGGGTCAGAGACGAACTGGACGAGATACGAAGATCGCTGCCGCCCGGAGTCACGGTGGAGCCTTATTACGACCGCACGGACCTGGTGCGGAAAACCATCCGCACGGTTTTGCGGAACCTCGTGGAAGGCGGCATCCTGGTCATCGCGGTACTGCTGCTCCTGCTGGGAAACCTTCGCGGCGGCCTGATTGTGGCCTCGGCCATTCCCCTTTCGATGCTCGTCGCGTTGACGGGAATGATGTACGCGAAAATCTCGGGCAACCTGATGAGCCTGGGCGCGATCGACTTCGGCCTGATCGTGGATGGCTCGGTAGTAATGATCGAGAACATCGTGCGGCGGCTGGCCGAAAAGCGGGAGGCGGAGCCCGCGCTCACTATTCGCCAGGCGGCCCGCGAGGTGGCCCGCCCGGTGTTCTTCGCAGTTGCCATTATCATCATCGTCTATCTCCCGATTCTTTCCCTCGAAGGCGTGGAAGGGAAGATGTTCAGGCCCATGGCCATGACCGTCATCTTCGCTTTGTGCGCCGCGCTGCTGTTCTCCATGACGCTCATGCCGGTCCTGGCGTCGTTTATCTTCAGGCGGGGCGTGACGGAACATGAGACGTGGGTGATGCGCAAAATCAAAGATGTGTACCGGCCCATTTTGCGGCGCGCGTTGGGGCGCCCGGGAGCCGTCGCGGCTGCGGCGGTGCTGGCCTTCGCAGCCGCCGGACTGTTGGCACTTACGCTGGGAGCTGAATTTATTCCGCGGCTGGACGAAGGCGCCATTGCCATCGCGGCGTGGCGGCTGCCAAGCGTCTCGCTGACGGATTCCATAAAGAGCACAACCCTGATCGAGAAAACCCTGAAGCCATTTCCGGAAATCGAGACCATCGTCTCCAGAACGGGACAAGCCGAGATTCCCACGGACCCCATGGGCCTGGAGATGTCCGACGTGTACCTCATCCTGAAGCCGCCCGAACAGTGGCGCTCGGGCAGAGCGAAGGAAGAACTCATCGCCCGGATCGACAGCGCGCTCAAAAAGAGCGTGCCCGGCCACACGTTCAGTTACACGCAGCCGATCGAACTGCGGGTTCAGGAACTCATCGCCGGCGCACGCTCCGACGTAGTGGTAAAGCTGTTCGGTGAGGACATCGACGTACTCAAGGATAAGGCCGCCGAGATCGCCGGCGCGCTATCGCACGTCCGGGGAGCGGCGGACGTGAAAGCCGAGCAGATTGCCGGCCTGCCCTATCTGCGGATTCGGGTCAACCGCGAGGCGATTGCCCGTTACGGCATCAACGCGTCCCAGGTGCTGGGAGTGGTTGAGGCGATGGGGGGCAAAACCGTCGGCCAGGTGCTGGAGGGCCAGCGGCGGTACGCGCTGCAAGTGCGGTTCCAACAGGACCACCGGCAGAATATCCAGCAGATTCGTGACGTGAAGGTTGCCGACTCCCAGGGCCGCCTGATTCCCCTCAGCCAGCTTGCCAACATTTGGGTTGAGCAGGGGCCGGCACAGATTAGCCGCGAGAATGTACACCGCAGAATCACGGTAGAGGCCAACGTCCGGGGCAGGGATCTCGCCGGCTTTGTCGGCGAAGCCCGCCGCGCGGTGGCTGAGAGGGTCAAATTGCCCCCGGGCTATTGGCTCGCGTGGGGCGGCCAGTTTGAGAATCTCGAACGCGCGCTGGCGCGGCTGGGAATTGTAGTGCCGCTCGCGCTGTTTCTGATCTTCACGCTCCTCTATACCGCGTTCCATTCGGCCAAGCTCGCGGCGCTGATCTTCATCAATGTGCCCATGGCGGCGACCGGCGGCGTGCTGGCGTTGGCCGTACGCGGGATGCCTTTCAGCATTTCGGCCGGGGTCGGCTTCATCGCGCTTTTTGGAATCGCGGTGCTGAACGGGATCGTGCTGGTAAGCTACATCGGCGAACTGCGGCGGCACGGAAGACCGCTCGGCGAGGCCGTCGAGGAGGGCGCGCTTACGCGGCTCCGGCCGGTGCTGATGACCGCCCTGGTAGCCAGTCTGGGCTTCCTGCCCATGGCACTTTCGCACGGTGCGGGAGCCGAAGTGCAACGGCCCCTGGCCACGGTGGTAATCGGCGGCCTGGCAACCTCCACCCTGTTGACGCTGGGGGTGCTGCCCTCGCTGTACTTGTGGGTAGAGGGGCGGGAAAGGACGTCCCGCCATTACTGAAGGATGCCTGACGATTGCTCGCTGCGCTGCGACGTTAAATAGGCGTTGGGGTCGTGATGCAGCGCCCCTTCAGGAAGCCACTCCCAAAGCAGCCCCAGGTCTTCTCGCATGAGGTCGAGATAAAACCCGGGAAGTTCGGCTGTCTCCTGTTCAAAGTAGGGGAGAAATTGCCAGTCCTTGTTCAGCCGCCAACGGACGTTTCTGTAATACCTGAGCCTTCCATGCCCTTCCGTCGAAACGGCACGCACGAGATTCATGCCCCGCGATGTCAGCCCTCGCGTGGCGCGGAACCGGCGCAAAATAGCTTCCCAGGAGAAGGAATACGCGGTCAGATCAACGACGTGGTCATAGAACTCATGCCAGGAATAATTCTTCGGCCTGACGTTCATGGCCTGGTTGTTGTTCAGGAAATGGAATGGAAAGGGCAGCACACGGTTTGCACGCTGGTAACCCAGGTTGAGCGGCGCGGCGCGGCCGAAGGCCGTGAGCAGCGAATAGGCAGGAAATGCACCCGGCGTCAGGTCCAGAAATCGTTTCGTGAGTTCGAAGGGTTCCGCCCCTTCGTCGGTATCGAGTCCCAGTACGAAGTTAGTCTGCACGTACGGTATGTAGCTCAAAATTAAATTGACGTGTTCGGCTACCTGGCGGACCTTCTCCCTCCCCAGTTGTGCACCGGTCTTCGACTTGTTGCCCAGATCGAACCACGACTCAATTCCGGGTAGGAGGCCTTTGAAGCCATTGTGCTTGAGCCGCTCCAGGTGCGGTTCCGAAAGAAGAGAGAGGCTGCTTTCGGCAATGAAGTCGATACGACCCGGAGGCACGGCTCGCTCAATCACGTCCAGACAATCATCAAATCGGACACCGAAATTGGGATCGTGCCAGGCCACCATGGGCCGCCTGAACTTCTCCAATAGGAACTTGAAGTCCTCTTGAATGCCGTCGAAGTCCATAGGCTGATAGGGCACAACCGCGTCAATGCAGAAACTACAGGTATACGGACACCCCAGGCTACCGAGCATGGGAATAATTTTGATGAAGGGTGCTTTCTTGAGAGTGGGCTCGATAAACGGCCAGCGCTCGCGTACGCCTGGAAGTGTTTTCGGCTGCTGCCTGGCTGCGACGTGCACGCCAACCGGACGATGTTGGGAGCAGTCCCGCAAGACGTCGCGGAGTGTTTCCCGGTCGGTAAAGCCAAGGACGTAATCGAAGTACCGCAGGGCGTCTTCCGGGTAGCAACGGGCGTGCGGCCCTCCAATCGCGGTGATGGCACCCTGCGAGCGGAACAGGTTACTCAAGGCGTACGCGGTATGAGCCGCCTCAGTGAACGCGCCGATGAACACCAGATCGACCTTGGACGGTAACTGCTCCAGCAGATCTTCAAAGCCCGTATAGCAGACGAAGGCAACATCATGCCCCTCCTCCTTGGACCATACACCGATTACCTGCGGCATGATGCTGGCGAGATTGGGATTCATGACGCGAGCGTACAAAGCTCGCGTAGGGCCCCTGGAAACGATATCTATGATCCCGATATGGAGTTTCCTCATGCGGAAACCGGATCCACCGGTCCGGTGGACACTCCATCTGAGTTTAGGCTATTTTCAGCGCACCGCAGATTAGTGAATGGGCAAATTCTCACGCTGCGGGCCGGCGCCGGCTGGCTCGCTCCCGAAACGCTCTGTTCACTTGCGCGGCGCCCCATTTCGATGGCGGCCTGGTCCCCTATTTTGCGGGACTGCGGTTTACTACCTCCCCGGCGCTACGGGCGGGCGCGTGATGCGGCCGCGGTATGCCTCGTCAAGGGGGACACCGTGGGCAGCCAGGGTTTGACCGAGGGCGCGCTCCAGCGCGACGTGCGCCTTGACGTATGTGCCGCGGGCCGTCACCTCGGTGGATCGCGCCTGCGCCAGGAAGCTCTGAATCCATCTCAATCTGGAGGGTGCTCCTGCAGCCGGCGTGTCTGGACGGCGGCGTCGTAGGCGGCGCGCGCCAGGTCGGCCTGCGCTACGCGGTTCCGCAACGGCAGATAGAGCTGCACTGCTATCGAGTAAGCCGGAAAACGCCCGGTGAGGATCTGCGACAGGTTGGTTCCCATGCCTCCGCTAAGGATCTGACCAGAAGGCAGCAAATGATGAGCGGGGGAAATGTGCCGGGGGGAAGGGGTCGCAGGATCGTTTGCGCCAGCGCCGTCATTTGCGCGATGGCCAGTTCGATTTTCGTGCCGGGCTGAAAATAGAGGCGGATCACCGAGACACCACTGTACGTGGTGGACTCCATGTGCTCGATGTTGGTGACGGTGGTGGTGAGGGCGCGCTCGGCGATGGTGACGATGCGGTCGGCCATCTCCTGGGGCGGCATCCCGGAGTAGGACCAGATCATGCTCGCGACGGGTATGTTGATGTAGGGGAAAATGTCCGTCGGCATGCTCACGATGGCCGCCACGCCCAGCACTAGCATCAGGATCGCCATTACTACGAAGTTGTACGGGCGGCGGAGCGCAAGCCGGACGATCCACATCGATAGAGGCCCCTTATCGGCGGTGCTGATCGCATTGTGGCAAATGCACCGGAGTTTCGGACTCCGCTCGCCCGAGGTGTTGGTGACCTAGGTCACTTCACCGCGCCCGCGGTCACCGTATGATTGCTCAAAAGTACGGAAGTACACGGGTGAACCATGCCATCGGAAAATCCGGCACGCCTAATCCGCACGGGGTGGGCCTCGGCGCTTGCCCGGGCGGCTAATGCGGCCCTCCTCTTTGAGCTAATCACGGGACTGGCCATCACTTTTGGCCCGTTTCATCCCGCCATTGAGTGGGGCCTGCTGCTGCATACCGCCGTAGGGCTCGCCGCGCTGGTTCCGCTCGCCTGGTATTTTGCGCGGCACTGGTGCGACTATTCCGGCCAGGCGATGTCGGATGTGCTGCTGCTCGGCTATATCGGCACGGTTTCGCTGGCGATTTGCGCCGGCACGGGCCTCGCGGTCACCGCACAGGGATTGCTGTGGACCCGTACCACGCCGCTGCTGCGCTATATCCACCTGGGTTCCGCTTTGATGGCGCTGGCCGCCTCGATTCCCCATATCTTCATCTCCTGGCGGCGCAGGCGGGGCGCCGAGTTTACACGGCCGGCGGCGGGCTGGCTGATGCGCGTCATCATGGCGTGCGCCGCGGGCGCCGGCCTGGCGGCGGTCCTCACGTTCGCGTACTCGGGGACGAAGTACCGCAACCAGTTCCCGCCGGAGTACAACCTGCTTTACGGTAAAAACCGGCCATTTGCGCCGAGCCTGGCGCGCACCTCCACCAACGGCGCGTTCGACGCGCGTTCCCTGGCCGGGTCGGCTACCTGCGGGTCGAGCGGCTGCCACACCCAGATCTACGCAGAGTGGAAGCCCAGCGCGCACCGGTACGCGGCGATGGACCCGATCTTCCAGGGCATCCAGAACGTGATGGCCAAGCAGAACGGTCCGGAATCGACGCGGTACTGCGGCGGGTGCCACGATCCCATTTCGCTCTTCTCCGGAACCAAGAACATCTTCGTTGAGAAACTCACCGGGCTCGAAGGCTACAACGAAGGCATCTCCTGCGTGGCCTGCCACTCGATTCAGAAGACCGATATTCAAGGCAACGCCAACTACACCATCAGCCAGTTGGGCGATTACCTGTGGCAATGGAGCCCCGATCGCAGCGCCGGCGCAATTGCGCGCAACTTCCTCATTCGCGTGTTGCCGGCCCAACACAACCGCCTCAGCAAACGCGTCTACAAGAAGCCGGAGTACTGCGCGGCCTGCCACAAACAGTTCATCGATCAGGAGGTGAACCGGGTGGGCTGGGTGCAGTTGCAGAACCAGTACGATAACTGGGCGGCCAGTCACTGGAACAGGAAAGGCGACGCGCGCGTTACCGTCGAGTGCCGGGAGTGCCACATGCCGCTGGTTGATTCCACCGACCCCGCCGCCGGCGACTCCACCGACTATAATCGGAGCGCCGGAGACCACAAACATCGCAGCCACCGCTTCCTGGCGGCCAACAACTTTGTGCCCGCGCTCCTCCGCCTGGAAGGCGCGCAAAAGCATGTGGAACTGACCGAACGCTGGCTGCACGGAGAGATTGACATACCGGAGATCCGGAGTAAGTGGGCCGCCGGCCCCATTGTAAAGCTGCGCATCGAGGCGCCCGCCGCGGTGGCGCCCGGCCGGAAACTCGGGGTTCGGGTCGTGCTGGCGTCCAACAAGGTCGGCCACGATTTTCCGACCGGGCCTCTCGACATGATTCAGAGCTGGGTGGAACTGCGCGTCGCGGATGACCGGGGCCGGAGCATCTTTTCCTCCGGACTGCGCGACAACCGCAATTTTCTGGAGCCCGGCACCTTCCTTTTCAAAGCCGAGCCGGTTGACCAATACGGCAATCTCATCGACCGCCACAACCTTTGGGAGATGGTGGGCGTGCGCTACCGCCGTTCGCTGTTTCCCGGCTATTCGGACACGGTCGAATATAGCGTACCCAGCCCCTCGGCCCCGGGAACCTTACGAATTTCCGCGACCCTGCATTACCGCAAGATCGACCAGTTCCTTTTGAACTACGTGATGGGCGAGAAGTCGGGGCTGACGTCGCCCAGCGTCGATATCGCGAGCGCCACGGCACAGGTCGCCGTGACGGGCGGGGGAAGGTAGGGATGCTGCTTACGGACACACCGCGCCGGCCCATGTCAAGGCGGCATCGACGGATCATTTGGACGGTGTCCACGCTGGCCGCCCTGAGCTTCATCGGCGGGCTGGTTGCCTGGCGCATTTACAGGGAGAACACCCCCGAGGAGTACACGCCGGGCGAGGCCTCCGACGACGTCACCAGTGCCATTAGCGACCAGGCGGCCCGCCAACAGGCCGCCGTGGTGCCGGAGGCGCGCACCGAGGTGGTTTCCCGCGTGGCCGATCCTTTGCGCGACCCCGGACGTAAGCTTCCCGCGGGCGCGCCGAAGCCTCGCTTTACGGACGTGACCAAGCCGGCCGGCCTGGCATCCTTCCGGCAATTCCAGGGCTCGCGCACGTCGCAGTTGCCCGAGGATATGGGATCCGGCGTCGCCTGGGGGGACTTCGATAACGACGGTTACGAAGACCTGTTTGTGGTCAGCGGCGGCGGCGCTTTGAACCTTCCGGATTCGCAACTGGCGCCCTCTGTGCTCTATCGCAACCTCGGCAACG
>JAMCRM010000220.1:0-2938 GCA_023380575.1 Acidobacteriota bacterium
ATCGAGAGCGGCAAGAGCGACGAAGTTTTCCTCGTAGACGATGGTGCGGCCGTCGCTCGAAAGCGACGGGAAGAAGAGACTGCCGCTGGTATGGTGGGTAACCTGTACCATGCTTCCGCCCGTCTCCGAAATCTTCCAGATGTTATTGATGCTCCGCATGACCTCCGGCCCGCCGTGCCGGATGCCTCTCTCGTTGGCTGTGCGGTCCGCCACGAAGTAGATTTCACCGTTGCGGCCGTACATCGGCCAGAGGCAATTGCCCTTGTAGTCCGGGTCGCCCAACCGGGTGAAGGTCTTGGCGGCAATGTTCATGAGCCAGAGATCCACGGCGTAGCTGCCGCGGTAGTGCTTGCGGGACCACACGCCGGGATGGCGGCTGAAGGCCAGCCTGGAGCCGTCCGGGGAGTAACTGGCCCAGGAGCCCCAGTCGGTGGGCACGGGCTGCTCCAGGCCGCCTTCCATGGAGACTTCGAACAGGGTGGCCACGGTGGGAAACACGCCCTTGCCGCGCATGGACTGGAAAAGCACTCTGCGGCCATCCGGAGACCAGCCCACCACGATGTCGTCGGCCGTGTGGAAGGTAAGCTGGCGGGGCTTGCCTCCCGCGGCGGGCACGATATAGACATCATAGTTGCCGGCCCGGTTGGAGGAGAAGGCAATCCAAGTCCCGTCGGGAGAGAACCGCGGATAGACGTCGCGGGCCTTGTGGTCGGTCAGGCGCGAAACGCCGGAGCCATCTTCATTGGCCGTCCAGATGTCTCCCAGGTAGCTGAAGGCGACCTTGCCTTTGCTGTACGTGGGGTGGCGTAACAGCTTTACCTGCGCGGATGCCACGACGGGCAGAAGCAGCAGCAGGGCGGAAAGCAAACACTTCCGGTGCATGGTATTTGGCGCGATTCTTTGTGGGGCAAGCCCTTACCCGAGGGGCCGCCCCGGAAATCTACTTAACGGTAAACGGAACCGAGGCCACGGTGTTTTCCCATTCCATCTTGAGCAGGCCCTTATTGCCGCCCTCGTCGCTGAGAGTGATCTTGAACTTTTCCACAGGAGACGCCGTCTTACCCATCTCCATGGGGATCCGGCCGAGGTCCTGGCTTTGGTCATACTGAAGACCCCACTGGCCGGTCTGCTTGTTCACGATCAGTTGAAACTGGTTCTCTTCGGGCAAGACAAACAGGGTATAGGAACCTTTGGGAACATTCAAATTCCCCATCTGCAGATCGGCTTGGGTGGTTAGCGCGGTAGCGGCGTTGGCGCCGGCACGCCAGACCTTTCCGTAAGGCACCAGGCCCCCGAAAATCTTACGGCCGCGCATGGAAGGGGCGGAGTAGTTGATGGTGATTTTCTTGCCGTCAATGGTTACGGAGGTTTCGGCGGGCGGGCTGAGCGGCGCCTTCTTCCTCTGCTCCTGGGCAAACGTGGAGAACGCGCCGGCGAGCAACAGTCCGGTAATCAATAGCTTCTTCATAGCTTAAGAGTATAGAACGCGCCATCGAGGGGCGGAGAAAAAGATAAATCGCACTCAAATTTCCGGTACACTGTTTCCGGTGTTGGCGCGTCATGCTTCTTGAAAGGACGAGTGATGGGCGTATGGCCGGTTGTGCTGCTGAGTCTGATCTCAATAGATTTGATTGGCTGCAAAGCCCGTTCCGCCCCGGTCACCCACGCCGCCACGGTTGACCCTCCCCCCAAATACCGCGCCGGCGGGCGGCAGATCCGCGCCAGCGGTGTGGTTCAACCGGTGCGCTATTTTACGGTGACGGCGCCCCAGATCATCGGACAACCGGGCCGTCTGACCCTGACCAAACTGGTGGCCAATGGCGCTAAGGTCAGGAAGGATGAGATCCTGGCCGAATTCGACCGCACCGAGCAACAGGATAATGCCCTGGAAGCCCAGGCGAAGTTCGAGGACCTGAGCCACCAGGTGGCCCAGCGGGAGGCCCAGAACCGGTCCGACGCCACCAGGCGTATGGCGGAGTTGAAACGCGCCGAAGCGGACCTGTCCAAGGCCCAATTGCAGATCAGCAAGAGCCCGCTGCTGAGCGAGATTGACCGGCTTAAGGCTGCCGCCCGGCTGGAGGATGCCAAAGAGCACGTGGCCAGCCTGAACAAGTCCAATCGCTTTCGCGATGCGGCCGACACCGCCTCCCTGCGCATCCTGGAACTCCAGCGCGATCGCCAGAAAGTGAGCCTCGACCGGGCCACGGTCAACGCCGCGAAACTTCAGATCAAAGCTCCGCTGGACGGCATGGTGGCGCTCGAGAACGTCTACCGGAACGGGTCCATGGGGCCGCCCCAGGAAGGCGATCAACTCTGGCCGGGCTATCCCCTGCTGCGCATTTTCGATCCCAGCGAAATGGAGGTCAGGGTGGATATCGGGGAACCTGACGGCGCCGTGCTGCTGCCCGGCTGCCGGGCCGAGGTGCGGCTGGACGCATACCCGGACTTGGCCTTCCCGGCGCATTTCCGCTCCGCCAACCCGGCCGCCGCCTCCGCCCTGGGCAGTCCCCTCAAGACGTTTTCCGCCAGGTTTTTGCTGGATAAGAGCGACCCCCACCTGCTGCCGGACCTGTCCGCGGCGGTCATCATTTCGCCGGGAGCGGACCGATGAGGTGCTGGTTTCTCATAGGCTTGGCCGCCCTTTTGGGGGGCGGCGGGGCCGCCCTCTGGCGGGTTCGCGGCGCCCAGGAAGCCGCTAACCTTCCCTCCGCCGCCGCGCGGAAGGGAGATTTTCTGGTGATCGTACGCTGCCGCGGCGAGTTGCGCGCCCGCCGGGCCGTGCAGATCACCGCTCCGGTGAACGTTCCTTCGCTGCGTATCGTGTGGCAGGTGCCCTCCAGCAGCCTGGTTAAGAAAGGCGACCCGGTGGTGCGCTTCGACCCCAGCGCCACGGGAGCGCGACAGATGGATATCCTGCGGCAGTTTCTCATCGAATCGG
>JAMCRM010000220.1:2948-10829 GCA_023380575.1 Acidobacteriota bacterium
TCCAGCAGCCTGGTTAAGAAAGGCGCCCCGGTGGTGCGCTTCGACCCCAGCAGCACACGGCAGCAACTGGCCGAGAAAGAAGCCGTTCTGAAGCAGGCGCAGGCCACCCTGGACCAAGCCGTGGCGCAGGCCCGCATCACCGCCGAGCAGGATAAACGCGACCTTGCCAAGGCCCGCTACGACATGGAGCGCGCGCGGCTGGAAGCCTCCAAAAAGGAGATCGTCAGCCGCCTGCAGGGCGAGGAAAGCATGATCGACTACGGACTGGCGCAGCAGAATCTCAAGGTGGCCGAAGCCACCATGGCCCTGCACGATGCCTCCGACAAGGCCAAGGTCGCCTCCCTTACGCGCCAGCGCCAAAAGGCCCAGGCGGAGGTCGATTTGACGAAATTCCGGCTCAGCCAGATGGAGATCAAGGCTCCCCTGAGCGGCCTGATCGTCTATCTGACCAACTATTCGCAGGGGTGGATCAACGCCAAGCCCTTCAAGGTGGGGGACCAGGTGTGGCCGGGCGCGGGCCTGGCCGAACTTCCCGACCTTTCCACCCTCGAGATGGAGGGCAGGGTGGAGGAGACCGACCGCGGCCGCGTGAGCCCGGGGACCGAGGTGCGCGTCCGCATCGACTCCTTGCCCGAATTGAATATCCCGGCCCAGCTTACGGCCGTTTCGCCCCTGACGCGGCAGAATCTTGCCGAATGGCCTCCCACACGCAGTTTCCTGGGCACCGCCCGAATGCTCCAGGCGGACCCGCGGCTGCGGCCGGGTATGAACGGCAGTATGGATGTGGTGATTAACCGCATTCCAGTCGCCATCAGCATCCCGGCCAAGGCTCTTTTCATGCGGAACGGCAAGCCGGTGGTGTGGATAGCCACCGGGAGGCAATACCGGGCCATAGAGGTCGAGGTTCTGGCCCGCAACCCCGATGAGGTGGCGGTAAAGGGGATACAGGCGCAAACCATGGTTACCCTCACGGAACCTGAAGCAAAGGACCGTCAATCATGAAAAGCAAGGCACTGCTTGGGGTGACATTGTTGGCCGTATTGTCGCTGGCATCCTGGGCCGGTTTGCGGCTGCGGTGGTCCCCGGCGCAGGCGTCCTCTGAGGCGGTGCCCACGGCGCGGGTGAAGCGCGGCGATGTGACCGTGGTGGTCACGGCCAAGGGCGAGTTGCAGGGGGGCAACTCGGAGATGCTGACCGCTCCCATGACCGGCGGCAGCGACATGGCCATCACGTTCCTGCGCGGTTCCGGAGACCTGGTCAAAGCCGGCGAAGAGGTAGCCAGATTCGACACCACGGAACAGGAATTCAAACTCAAGGAGGCCGAAGCCGATCTGGCCGAAGCCGAGCAGCAACTGGTTCGTGCCAAGGCGGAGAACGACGCGGCCGGGGAGGAGGCCCGTTATTCCCTCACCGGAGCCAAAACCGAAATCACACTGGCCGAACTGGAAGTGCGGCGTAATCCGTTAGTCTCATCCATCACGGCGCAGCAGAACAACCTGGCGCTCGAAGCCGCGCGGGATACCCTCAGCCAGATCCAGCACGATATGGCCAACCGGCAGGCCACCTCCGCCGCCGCTATTGCCATCCAGGAAGCCGCCCGCAACAAGGCCCGGGTCCAGGCGGAGATGGCCCGCCGGAACATCGAAAACATGACTCTCCGGGCCAAATCCACCGGCTACGTCAACGTGCAGCAGAACACCGGCGGCAATATGTACTTCTACGGCATGGTGCTGCCACAACTTCAGGTCGGCGATACCGTGCGCGCGGGCATGGCGGTGGCCCAGATACCGGACCTGAAGGATTGGGAAATCGTCGCCAGCATCAACGAACTGGACCGCGGCCATATCTCGACGGGCCAGAAAGCGGGGGTTGCCATCGCCGCCCTGCCCGGCAAGCTATTCACCGGCAAGGTCAAAGCCGTGGGCGGCACCACCGGCCCCCCGTGGGACAGGCGCTTCGATTGCCGCCTCACCCTGGACAACCCGTCCCCGGAACTGCGCCCCGGTATGAGCACCATCATCAAGATCGTCACCGGAGTGGTACCCAACGGCCTCTGGGTGCCTTCGCAGGCGGTTTTCGAGAGCGATGGCCGCAGTTTCGTTTACCTGGTGGCGCCCACGGGCGTCTTCAGGCGTGACGTGACCCTGGTGCGGCGCAGCGAAAGCCAAGTGGTAATTGCCGGCGTCAACGAGGGCCAACTGGTTTCGCTCGCCAGTCCCGAACAGATCGCGGCCGGCAAAACCGCCCGGTCCGGCGGCGCACTCAAGGCTCTAAAGCAATGAAAATTCTATCGGATTTCGCCCAGGGCGCGGCCAACCTGCGCGCCCAGAAGACCCGGACCATGCTCACCGCGCTGGGCATCGTGTTCGGGGTCGGCTCGGTGATCGGGATGCTGGCCATCGGCGCGGGCGCGCGCGAAGAGTCCCTCAGTTTCATCGAACAACTGGGGGTTCGCAACGTGCTCATCGAGTCGCGCCCGGCCACCAGCCAGGAGGAATTGCAGCAGCGCCGGCGATCGTCGCCCGGTCTCACGGAACGCGACGCGCGCATTCTGGCGGCCAACATCGAGTCACTGGAGACGCTTTCCATCCGCCGTTCCCTGCACCCCGCCCTGGTCCTGCCGAAATCCGCCAAGGACGTGCCGGATCTCTATGGCGTGCGGCCCTCCTACGCGGCCATCCATAACCTGCACACCTCCGAAGGCCGCTTCTTCGACGACGCCCACGACACCGCCAGTGCCGCCGTATGCGTGCTGGGCGAGACTGCCAAAGTAAACCTGCTCGGCTATGAGCCGGCCATAGGCAAGTTGGTGAAAGTGAACGACACCTGGCTGGAGGTGGCCGGGGTGCTCCGCCACCAGGTCGAAACCGGCCAGTCGAGCGGCGGCAAGATGCTGGACCTGGATAACGTCATCTACATACCTTTCAACACTTTCCAGTACCGTTTCTGGGACCGCGGCAGCTCCATGAAGGACGAACTCGACGGCATCGACCTGCGGCTCAAATCCGAAGCGGACAGCGTGCAGGTTGCCAAGGTGGTAATGGCCATTCTCAATTCCACGCACCACAGCGTTCAGGACTTCGGCGTCACCATACCGGCGGCGCTGCTTGCCCAACAGCAGCGCACCCAGACCATCTTCACCTACGTGATGGTGGCGATTGCGGCCATTTCGCTACTGGTGGGCGGCATCGGGATCATGAACATCGTGCTGGCGACGGTGCTGGAGCGGACGCGCGAGATCGGCATCCGCCGCGCCACGGGAGCGCGACAGATGGATATCCTGCGGCAGTTTCTCATCGAATCGGTGTTGATCTCGGTGAGCGGAGGGCTGTTGGGAATCGGGTTCGGCTTTTTCCTGGCCTGGCTGATCGCCCGCACGGCGGACTGGAAGACCATTGTGACCCCGTCAAGCGTGCTGGTCGCATTTGGAGTTTCCGTGATGGTGGGGGTAGTGTTCGGGATCTACCCGGCTTTGAAAGCCTCGCGCATCAACCCGATTGAAGCGTTGCGGTATGAGTAGCTTCCCGGGCTATCAGCCGCCCAGATCCGCCCCGGCGCGCTCAAATGCCCGGCTGAGCTCGTCTTTCGTTAACGTGGTGCTCACAAACAGCTCCTGGCGCGCACCCGCGCTGAGGGCGATCACCTTCCAGCCGTTCTGTGTGGGAACCGTCACGCGCGCCTTTACTTTGCCCCGTGCGTCCCGCACCGGCCGGATCACCCCTGGAATCACCGAGCGGATCTCCGGGTTGGCGGCCAGCACTTCCTCGAGGATTTCCCGCACCCCGTCGATGATGCTGTGTTCGATTTTGAGCTTGTCTTTCGCCGTGCGCAGCCGCATGATTTCCAGTCTAGCGCCAGCCCCCTTCGCCCTTCAGCGGGACAAAACGGCAATAGCTGGCTACGTGCGAATCGATATGCCCGCCGCGCTTGCGGATGAGCAGCAGTTCCTGATCGGCCAGTTGGCCCACCGGGATCACCAGGCGGCCGTCTTCGCGCAACTGGTCCAGTAACGGCTGGGGAACCTCCGGCGCGGCCGCGGCCACGGAAATGGCGTCATAGGGCGCCTGTTCGGGGTAGCCCCGTGAGCCGTCCGCACAGACCACCGTGATTTTTCCGCCCAGTCCCAGGCGCCTGAGGTTGGCCTCCGCCAGCGCCGCCAGGGCGGGAATGATCTCCACTGCGATCACGCGCGCGGCCAGCGCCCCGAACACGGCGGCCGCGTAGCCCGAGCCGGCGCCGATATCCAGCACGCTCTCCTCACCCTTCAACTCCAGCAACTCGGCCATCAGGGCGGTCATATACGGTTGCGAAAGGGTCTGCCCCCACCCGAACGGTTGCGAAAGGGTCTGCCCGTAGCCGATCGGCACGGGAGCATCCTGATAGCTCGAAACGCGGTACTCGACAGGCGCGAACTCTTCCCGGGGGATGGCCCCCATGGCCCCCAGCACACGCGCATTGCGAATCCCGCGGCGGCGCAGTTGGCGCTCTACCATTTCGCGCCTTTCCGTGGCCCAATCGGGAATCATCGTTTCACCCCGCCGCTATAATAGCCTTAATGCCGCATCAAATCACCCTGATACCAGGGGACGGGATTGGACCAGAAGTGGCCGAAGCCACCGTTCGCGCCGTGGCGGCCACCGGAGTCGATATCGAATGGGAGCGCGTGGACGCGGGGGCACGGGCCCTGGCGGAAACGGGACACCTGCTGCCTGATGAAGTCTTCGCCTCCCTGGAAATGACCCGGGTAGGGCTCAAGGGCCCCACCTCCACTCCCATCGGCGGCGGCCACCAAAGCATCAACGTCGCATTGCGAAGAAAACTCAATTTGTATGTCAATTTCCGCCCCGTGCGGCGGTTGCCCGGCCTGAAGTCGCGTTTCGCCGATGTCACCATTGACCTCGCCCTCTTCCGCGAGAATACCGAAGACCTCTATTCCGGCCTGGAGCACGAAGTGGTGCCGGACGTGGTGGAAAGCCTCAAGATCATCACCAAGGCCGCTTCCATGCACATCGCCGAAGCTACTTTCGCCTACGCGCGGCGCGAGGGACGCCGCAAGGTGACGGCCGTGCACAAGGCCAACATCATGAAGCTTTCCGACGGCCTGTTTTTGAAATGCTGCCGCGATGTTGCCGGGCATCATCCGGATATCCAGTACAACGAACTGATTGTGGACAACGCCTGTATGCAGATGGTAATGCGGCCGGAAATCTTCGACCTGCTAGTGCTGCCGAACCTCTATGGCGACATCATGTCGGACCTCGCCGCCGGGCTGGTGGGCGGCCTTGGGATCGTGCCCGGTGCCAATATAGGGGAGCACCATGCCATCTTCGAAGCCGTCCACGGCACCGCTCCCGACATTGCCGGCAAGGCCCTGGCCAACCCCACCGCGCTGATGCAATCCGCCGCCCTGATGCTCAACCACATAGGGGAGCGGCAGGCGGCCCGTTGTCTTCAGCGCGGTATCGAGGCCACCTACGCGGAAGCGAAGCACCTTACCCGCGACGTAGGCGGCAATTCGGACACGAATACGTTTACCGAAGCCGTTATCCGGCACATCCGCGGGTAGACACAAATCTTTACGTAACCCGGCCTAACTCCTTAGCACCAATGTAATTAAGGGTAGAAGGAGGGCTGGGAACAATGGCACGCAAAAGGACGCTTCTGGCGGTTGCCGCTTGCGCCCTGACGGGCCTCGGCGCATGGACGGCGCTGCGGGGATCGGGGGACGTGGAGTACCGCACAGTTCCTGCAGAACGCGGCACCGTCGCTTACAATATCTCCGCCAGCGGCAACCTGAATGCCGTGGTGACGGTGCAGGTGGGATCACAGGTCTCAGGCAACATCCAGGCGTTGTACGCGGATTTCAATACACGGGTCAACAAGGGGCAAGTGGTGGCCCGTATTGACCCGCAGGTTTTCCAGGCGCGCGTGGACCAGGCCCGGGCAACCCTGAACTCGGTGCACTCAGCGGTGGCCAATGCGCAGGCCAACCTCCAGAAGAGCGTCGCCGAGGTAGCCGGCGCCAGGGCTGCGGTACTGGATGCGAATGCCAACATTCTGAAAGCCCAGGCCGCCGCAACTAACGCCAAGACCTTGTTCGACCGCCGGGTTGAACTGGAAAAAGAGGGCGTGCTCGCGCGCGAAGACCGCGAAAACGCGCAGGCCACTTACGACACCAACGTGGCGGCGCTCGAGGCGGCCAAGGCCCAAGCCCAGGCAGCCCAGGAAAACGTGAAGGCAGCCGAGGCCCAGGTTTCGGTAAACAAAACCCTGGTTGATTCCGCCCAGGCCAATGTGAAACAGGCCGCTGCCGCCCTCGAGCAGGCGCAGCTAGACCTGAACCATACCTACATTACCGCTCCCGTAGACGGCGTGGTGGTGGCCCGCCAGGTGGACGTGGGCCAGACCGTGGCAGCCAGCCTGCAGGCGCCAACGCTTTTTGAAATCGCCCAGGATCTCACCAAAATGCAGGTGGACACCAATGTCTCCGAAGCTGACGTGGGGCGTGTGCAAGTGGGCCAGCCCGCCTTCTTCACCGTGGACGCTTATCCCGGGGTGCAGTTTCACGGCGCGGTGGCGGCCATACGCAAAGCGCCCATTAACGTGCAGAACGTGATCACCTACGACGTGGTGATTACCGCCGCCAACCCGGATTTGAAACTGTTCCCCGGCATGACCGCCAATGTGAACATCCTGGTGGCAAAGCACGACGATGTGCTCAAGGTCCCCAATGCCGCCTTGCGATACCGTCCCGCCGAGGCTGCCCCGAACGCTCCCAAAGCGGGCCGTCGCAAGCCTGCCAGCCAGGTAGTCTGGGTGCTCGATGCGGGCGTGCGCGACCCGCGACCCGTGAATGTCCAAACAGGGCTGAGCGACGGCGCCTTTACGGAGATCGTCTCCGGCGATCTTAAACCCGGCGACCGCGTCGTCACGGCCGCCATCTCGGAAAAGGAGGCAAGTCCCGCCGCCCGGGGGCCGCGCGGGCCGCGATTCTAGCCATGCCAGCCCTGATCGAGATACGCAATCTGGTGAAAAATTACAGCCTCGGGGATGTCCCGGTTCATGTGCTCAAGGGCATCTCGCTCGATATCGAGCGTGGTGATTTCGTAGCCATCATGGGTCCGTCCGGCTCCGGCAAATCTACCCTCATGAACATCCTGGGGTGCCTGGACAAGCCCACCGCCGGTACTTACCGGCTGGACGGCACCGACATTGCCGGGTTGGACCGAAACCAACTCGCGGGAATTCGCAACCGCAAGATCGGCTTCGTATTCCAACAGTTCAATCTGCTGGCGCGGACCAGCGCGCTGGAGAATGTGGAACTGCCGCTGCTTTACACCGATACACCCGCCGCCGAGCGCCGCGCCCGCGCCATGAAAGCTCTCCACGAAGTGGGCCTGGGCGGCCGCGAGCATCACCACCCCAGCCAGCTTTCCGGCGGACAGCAGCAGCGCGTGGCCATCGCCCGGGCGCTGGTCAACAACCCGCAGGTGATCTTCGCCGACGAGCCTACGGGGGCTCTCGATTCACGCACCAGCGTCGAAATCATGGCCATCTTCCAGCAACTCAACCGGGAGGACGGTATCAGCATCATCGTGGTGACGCACGAGGCCGATATCGCCGCTTATGCCAGCCGCAATATCCAGTTCAGGGATGGGCGGCTCGTCAAAGATGTTCGGATCGACCATCCGCGCAATGCGGGAGAGGAACTCGGCAGCCTTCCGGCGGATGAAGACGAAGAGGTGGCGGTATGAAACTGCTTGCCAGTATGCGGATCGCGCTGCGCGCGCTGCGGGTGAACCGCCTGCGCTCCGCCCTGACCATGCTCGGCATCATCATCGGGGTGGCCGCGGTGATTGCCATGGTGGCCATCGGCTCGGG
>JAMCRM010000221.1 GCA_023380575.1 Acidobacteriota bacterium
AATAGAATACAATCAGCCTCTTATGTTGCGGCTGGTCTGTCTTCTGCTGATTGCGGTGGCGGGCGCGGCGGGCGCAGGTCCGCTGGAGATCTTTGGCACGGCAATCTCGCAGGAGGAGGGTGGCGCGCCGTTGCCTACCGGCTTCACCCACGTGCCGGGCGAGACCCTCTTCTTCAGCTTTCGAGTGCAGGGATATCAGGCCTCGCCGGACCAGAAGATGCGGCTGCACTACCGCCTAGATGTATTCGACCCGCAAGGCGTGCGGGTTGTGGAAACCGTTAAAGCCGTGCTCGAAGCGGAACTGGCGCCCCAGGACAAGGACTGGAAGCCGAAGGTCCGGGCCGAAATCTCCCTTCCCTCTTTGGCCCCCTCGGGCACCTACAAAATCGCCGTGGAAGTGACCGATGAGCTGGCTCGCTCCAAGGCGGCCAAGGAGGTCGCCTTTGAAGTGCGCGGGCGGGAGGTGGCTCCCAGCAACAGCCTGGTCATCCGCAATTTCCATTTCTACCGTTCCGAGTACGCTACCGAGCCGCTGGCGAAGGCGGCTTACCGCCCCGGCGATACCCTCTGGGCGCGCTTCGATATCACGGGCTATAAATTCGGCCCCGAAAACAAGCTGGACGTCGGTTACGGTATTGCGGTGCTGAACGCCGCCGGGAAGCAGTTGTGGAGCCAGGCGGAAGCGGCCGTGGAGCGCTCGCAATCCTTCTATCCCAAGCACTACGTGCCCGGCTCCATGAGCCTCAACCTGCAACCCTCCATTCGTCCCGGGGAGTATGCCATTGTGGTGATGGTGAAGGACGCCATCGGCGAGCAAAGTTACCAAACCCGCCAGACGTTTACGGTGGAATAGCTCAATTGCTTTTCGCCGCGCGCAGCCGGAAGCCGGTATTCGCTGCGGGTGGGAGATTCACCAGCAGGATCCCGGAGGGGTCCGCGGGGCATTCCAGCGGTTTCCGGCCGTCCACTTCGAGCCTGTATTTCCGGCCCGGTTCCAGACCGAACACGAAGACCTGCCGCCCGTTCTGCGGCCGCGCGTGGAAACTGCCGTTGCCGCGGGAAAAAAAGAGGATGGCCGGACCCACTTCGAGTTGCGATGGCTGTCCCCGCGGGTCCAGCACCTTTACCCCCCGGCCTTTGGCGAACTGCACTTCGCCATCCACTACTCCCAACCAGGAAGCCGAGTCGTCCCAATCCGAGCGCACCGAGAAGTGGCCGTAAAAAGCATCGTAGAAGAGGAGCCCCGCATGGTCATAGCTGAGTCCCGGCTGGTACTGGTTGGCCCACAGGAACTCATAGGGCGCGCCAAGCGCGGTCTCGAGCTCAAAACGGTCATGCATGAGCCAGCCTTGCAGAAACTGGGCGGGGTTCGCGTTGGGATCGAGCGCCACCATGCTCAGCGCGGCGGCGCGGGCCCGGATGGCGCGTTCCAGATCCGGCGCTCCCATGCCGCGCGAAGCGGGTAAGCGGTATTCGGCATCGCCGGTTGACCAGGGCTCGGGGTAGTAAGCCATCAGGTGCCGCAGGGGCAGCTTTTGGAAGTAAGCCGGAGCGGATTCCCGCAGGTCCACCCGGAGGTTGTCCCTGACTACGTGCAGGAGCTCGCAGAGGGCATACTGGCCGCTTACCGGAAAGGGGTCGCGGCCGGCCGCAAGCGAGGGTACAATCTCCTTCTCCCACCATTCCTTTATCGTGCTCTCCACGGCGGCGGAAGAGACCGCCGGCAGGTGGCCGGCCAGCGCCACCCCGGCGAGAAGCCGGGAGCGCACCGCTTCGACGGATCTGTCATGTTCCGATTCTTCGATTCCGGCCCGCAGTTTGGCGGCGAGTGCCTGCGTCTGGCCCGCGTCCAGCAGGTCCTGGCACCAGTCGAAAACCATGGCGAGCTGGCGCAGGTCGCGGCCCTGGTCGAGCGCCCACGCTACAGCGCGCCGGCCGGCGTCCCGGTCGTCCGCCACGCGGTAGTAAAGCGCCAGGGCAAAACCCGGTTCGGGCAGGGCTGTTGTTGGGCGGCCGATGAGGGCCTCCAAGCGGGTCCACCGAGGAGCGCGCCGGTCGCGCTCGCGGCGCAGCAGGCGCAAACGCCGGCCGAGCAGGATTCGAGGGTGCTCCGTATAGATGGGGAATTCCTCGGTGGCCATGGCGGACGAAGCCACCACGCAGGCCATCGCGAAAGCTCCAACCGCCCGCGAGAAACGCATTTCTCCTGATTGTGTCATACCGACACAGGCCCTGCCCACCGGGCCACAAGCCGAGCCCCGAGCATTCGAGTGAAGTGTTTGAAGTCACGCAACTTAAAAGGCGTTGACAGGTGGGCTTCGGATTGCTATTTTCGGTTGTGAATTGGCGAAGTAACCTTTCCAACCTGCCCTCTGCTGCAACAGGCAGGCGGAAGAACATGGGCTGACGACACATTGTGCTTGCGGGAGCCGGTGTTTGTTAGAGTTTGATGCTCATATATTCTTCCCTTGTTAGTTGCAACAGAGGGGCTTTTTTTTGACGATATTATAAGCGGACTCTCCCGGGAATCGAGGGTTGCGGTGATCGTCTGGCGTTAGTGGTGTAGGAAGAATGGACGCGGACCTCACCACGAACGAGTTGATGTTGCTGGTAGTCCAGACGAGCCGCTGCCGGTTCCCAGCCCAAACGGGCAAGCCGCATCGGAAAGGCCCACTGCACGCCTTGGGGCCTATCCGATGCGGTTCTTCTTCTTAGCCGCCTTACGGGTTGGCTACCAGCCGGCCGGTCCCCGCCCCCATTCCGCACTCGCTGTGTACAGCGCGCACGGCCTTCTCCAGCCCTTCCCGCCGCACCACCACCGCGATGGTCAACTCGCTCGAACCTTGTGCGATGGCGATGATATTGACCTCTTCGCGCGAGATGGCGGTGAAGATTCGGCCCGCCAGACCGGGCTTACCCTGCATGCCCTCTCCCACCACGGCGAGCAGGCCAACTTCATCGTCCACCTGCACGGGCTTCACATAGCCGTGCGCCAGTTCGAGCGCCAGCGCCGCTTCGAGCGCCTGTACCGCCTTCTCCAACTCCTCCGCGCGCACCAGGAAGCAGAAGCTCTGGCGGTAACTGGAACCGGAAAGCGCCAGCACTTCCACATCTTTTTGGGAAAGCGCCTCGAGAGAGCGCGCCATGACGTGCGTGCCGGAAATTTCCGCGCTGTCCGGTTCGAGCGCAATCAGCGCGACCTTGGACATGGAGGTGACCGCGCGCGCTCCGCCGCCCGCCGAGAGCTTGGGAACGATTTTCGTGCCGGGCTTTTCCGGGGCGAAACTGTTCTTGCTCCAAACGGGAATCTGCTTCTCCACCAGGGGGGCCAGGGTGCGCGGGTGCAGTACCTTGGCGCCATTATAAGCCAGTTCTGCGGCTTCGCCATAGGTGACCTCGTCCAGCACGGTGGCGTTGGGAACCAGGCGCGGATCGGCGGACATGATGCCGTCTACGTCGGTCCAGATCCAAAGCTCGCGGGCGTCCAGGGCCGCCGATAGGATGGACGCGGAAAAATCGGAGCCGCCGCGGCCCAGGGTGGTGGGCCGGCCGTCCGCGGTGGCACCGTTGAAGCCTGTGATCACCGGCAGCACGCCCTTGTCGATTTCCGGCTTGAGGCGCGCGAGGGCCCGCGCGCGCGTGGGCTCCATCAAAGGAGAGGCGTTGCCGAAGACTGCGTCCGTTACCACGATCTCGGCGGCATTCACGGCGATGGCGGGCGTCCCTTCGGTCTTGAGGAATTCGGAGATCAGCAGCGCCGAGAGGCGTTCCCCCGTGGCCAGGGCTTCATCCACCGAACGCAGGGGGCGGTGGTTCAGCATCAGCATGCCGCCGGTAATGCGTTCGAACTCCGCGATGAGCGTGTCGAGGGCTCCCCGCACCTGTGCCTGTTGCGACGCCGGCAGCAGTTCGCCGCAGGCCTGGTGATGGCGTTCCCGCAGCAGCCGTATGGCGGACGCGAGGCCGGCCGCATCTCCCGCTTCCGCGTGCCGCATGGCATCCAGCAGCAGATCCGTGATCTTCGACATGGCCGAGACCACCACCACCACGGGCCGGCGCCGCCGCTCTTCGGCCGAGAGGCGCGCGGCCACCCGCATGCGTTCGGCCGAGCCCACGCTCGTGCCGCCGAATTTCATGACCAGGAGATTGTTCAACTGAATTCCTTTCCGTTCGAGATGCGGCTGCGCACCAATTTGAGTATGGCTTCTTCCACCTGTTCGATGGTGAGGCCGGTGGAGTCCAGATAGACCGCGTCGGGCGCCTGCACCAAGGGCGCTTCGGCGCGCGAGCGGTCGCGCTCGTCGCGTTCCCGGATCTGTTCGGCCAGGGTATCGCTCGATACCGCCTGGCCCTTTTCGCGATCCTCCAGGAAGCGGCGCCGCACGCGCTCTTCCTGGCGGGCATCCAGAAAAATTTTGACATCGGCACGAGGGAACACCACCGAGCCGATATCGCGCCCTTCCATCACCACGCTGGTGCGTCCGCCCATGGCGCGCTGCTTCTCCACCATGGCGTGCCGCACCCCCGGGATGACGGCCACCTGGGAGGCGCCCTGCGCCACTTCCGGAGTGCGGATGGCCTCCGTGACGTCCTCGCCGTTGAGCCGCACGCGGAGGTTGGCGTCGAGTTCGATCTCGGCGGCGCGGGCGAGTTGTTCCATGTGGTGCCTGTCGGCGGGGTTGAGCTTCTCCCGCAGCGCCCACAGCGCCACGGCGCGGTACATGGCCCCGGTATCGATATACGTGAAGCCGAGGCGGCCGGCGAGGCGGCGCGCGATGGTGCTCTTACCCGCGCCTGCAGGGCCGTCAATGGCGATCACCACGCACCGTTCTTGAACCGTATCCATCAAACGTAGAATAACAAGTAGGGATGACTGCCGACGAATTCGACGGGGTAGTGGAGCGCGCCTTAAGGGCGATACCCGCGCGCTATCGCCGCTTGATGGAGAACATTTCGGTGGTGGTGGAGCGCGAGCCCTCGGCGGCGCAGTTGGCGGATGCGGGAGTCCGCGCGGGAGGCACCCTGCTGGGGCTTTACCAGGGCCGCCCGCGGACAGTGCGCAGCGTTTTCGAAAGCTTCACCCTTCCCGACCGGATCACGATTTTCCAGGGTCCCCACGAGCGCCTGGCGCGCGACGTGCAGCATTTGGAACGGCTGGTTCAGGACACTATCTGGCACGAAGTGGCACACTATTTCGGGATGGATGAACCCAGGGTACGGGCGGCGGAGCGCCGCCGCCGGCGCACCGGCCGCTGACAAAGGGTCGCGCTGCCTGCTACAATCGGATTACTCCGTGGCGCTATCGTCTAACGGTTAGGACGGAGCCCTCTCAAGGCTCAAATACGGGTTCGATTCCCGTTAGCGCTACCATAAAACCAATACTTTACGGGCGTTGCGGTACCACAGAGTACCACGCGCTAAGACGGAAGAAATCCACCCCTGAAACCTGGACGGCGGCTCCGCCTCCCCCCGCAGATACCGCAGTAACGCCTCCTGATTCTCCGGTGAGTGATCCTCGAATTCCACCATCCCCATACAGACCCTATATCGGCTTCGACTTCGAGGGGCTATCGCCCGCCGTCCCGCGCCGCTGGTATTCCTCCCACTTCCGCGCCGCCTCGTCATCCTGGCCCGTGAGCGCGTGGGAATAGATATCCGCCGTAACCCGGACAGAGGAATGGTGCAAACGCCTGGAGACCGCCGGGAGGGGCACGCCGGACGCCAGAAGGTGCGATGCGTGACTGTGCCGTAGGGAATGGAGACTCGCGCCCTTCGGGAGCTTCAACCGCTTGAACAGGGCGGAGACCGCCGAAGAGACCGAATCCGGCCGTAACGGGGAACCGTCCGGGTTCGTGAAGATGAGATCCCTCTCCGGGCGATTGACGATCCGCTTCTCCTCCAGGTGCGCCACTTCCCCCGCCGCGTAGTCTGGCCCGAACTTCACCCGGAACACGTCCTGCGCCTTGCGGTGCTCCTTCAGGGCGTCCAGCGCGAAGTCGGGCAACTTCTCGTCATCCTCTACGCCCGTCTTCGTGTCCTTCAGGATCAGGTTTCCGCCCTTCGTCTGGCAGAGGGAACGCGCGATAGTCGCACGCCCGTCTTCGCTGATATCGGACCACCTGAGCGCCAACACCTCACCGCGGCGCGCGCCCAACGATGCCGAGACCTTCAGGAACGCCCCGAGACACCAGGGACTCGTAGCCGCCTCGAAGTCGAAGCCGATATAGGGTCTGTATGGGGATGGTGGAATTCGATGATCACTCACCGGAGAATCAGGAGGCGTTACTGCGGTA
>JAMCRM010000222.1 GCA_023380575.1 Acidobacteriota bacterium
GTCGCTGGACCGCGGCAGAACGTTCTGCCGGCGCACCGTGGTGACCAGCGAGGCCTGGAACCCCTCGTCGGACGTGCCGGCCGGCAGCACCACCGGCGGGCTGGCGTGGCTTAACCTCGCGCCATAGGCGCTACTTCTTGAAAAGGCGGTCGAATGCCAGGCGGGCATCGTTGGGGTTGCGAGGAGCCTCCACCGGCGCAGCCGCGCCCGCGGCAGCCGGCGCCCCGTCCCGGGCTACCGTCACCCGCGGCGAAAAGAGATTGCATTCATTGGCCTGATCCTTCACGGCAATGCGCACCGGAACCGGCTTGAGACACTGAAACCGGGTCGAAGGCTCGAAATGCGCGCACTGTTTGCAGCAATGCAGTGGAACGTTGCATTTAATGCAGTTGCCGTTGAAATCGATGCCTTGCGGCAGCGCCGTGGCGCAGTTCCAGCACCGGGCGGCCGTTACGGCCTGTACCAGCCGCGGCAGGCGCGGTCCAGTCACGTCAATGGGCGGACGGGGGCCCTGAGGCTTGGGACGATCATCCCGTGGGCCTTTCTCCGGCCGGTCCGAATCCATGTAGCCGTGTTGGCGATATTTGCGATCGCTTTCCATGGGGATTTGGGTCACTCCAAGAATCAGGGCACGGGCTCCAAACCGGCGCGCAAGCAGCCGACCCTGCCCGGTCCCCTGCCAGATAAACCAATCGCAGGAAACGAAGCAGCGCCGGGGAGTCTGTGGATACGCGAAGGCCTGAGCACCGACAGGCTCGAACCCGCCAATGCCGCAAATTACTATTTACCACGGAATGAGCGGATTTGCACTATCCAATCTTTTTTCGTGGGCTGAATCGTACTCGCCTGGATGCCCTGCTTTCCTCTCTCACAAAAGGCTTAGCACGCCGCGGGCCATCGTAACTTCGCACGCGCCGCCCCGTCACCGGGGTGTGGTGTTTCTCAACAACACGCCTCCAGTTCCGGAAAAATCGCATCGGAAATGCGCCGAGTTCCGCCGCCTTCACGCGCAATGCGCGAGAGGTGTCGAGAGCTTGCGTTCGTCACAAAATATGCTACAATCGCCCACCTAAACAGTTTGCTGGAGATCCTCATGCGCAATCTCGCGATCGTTCTGCTGACCATGGGGGCGCTGACCTGCGGCCTGTACGCGCAGTCCACCGCCGGTAGAATCACCGGCATCGTCACCGATGCCACCGGCGCCGTCATTCCCGGCGCGGAGGTCACCATCGCCAATACCGATACCACCGTGGTCAACCGGGCACAGACCAATGCGTCCGGCGTTTACCTGGCCGTTTCGCTGCTGGCCGGCCATTACCAGGTGGATGTGCAGGCGCAGGGCTTCAGACGCAAGGAGATCCGCAGCCTCGTGCTGCAAACCGGCCAGGAACTGCGCATCGACGTGCAACTCGAATTGGGCGCCGTCACCGAAGCCATCGAGGTTCAGGCCACCGTGACCCAACTGCAGCAGGAAAGCGCCGAGATCAGTGATACCTACACCAGCAACGAGGTGATGAACATGCCGGTGAACGGCAGAAGCCCTTACTCGCTACTGGACCTCTCGGCGGGCGTCTCGGCGGTCGGCGACGACCCCAGCAATCCGAACTACGGCGACCGCGTGAGTATCAATGGCAGCCGGTCGCGCGGCAACCAGTTCACCGTGGACGGCGCCACCACCACCCACATTGGGGGCATCGGCGAACGGGTCGGCTCCATCGAAGCCATTTCGGAGTTTAAGCTCTATTCCCACACCTACTCCGCCGAATTCGGCCGTACCGCCGGCGGCATGGTCTCTTTCCAGATCCGCTCCGGATCGCAAAAATACCGCGGTTCCCTTTACGAGTTCCACCGCAATTCGGCATTCAACGGCAACAGTTGGGCCAACAACGCCAACGGAATCAAGGCGGTCACCCGGCAGCGCAACGAGTTCGGCGGCACCCTCGGCGGCCCCATCCCCAAGATGAACAAGAAGATGTTCTTCTTTGGCAGTTTCGAGGGCACCCGCGACGCCCAGCCCATCACCCGCACCAAGACCATCCCCGAACCATCTATCCGCGGCGGCAACTTCGCGGGAATCCCTGTGGTGGTGAATGATCCGCTGTCCGGCGCGCCCTTCCCCGACAACGTGATTCCCTCTTCGCGGCTGGATCCCGCCTCGGTGAAATTCATGACCTTGTTCCCGGAGCCCAACGTCGCCGGCAACCTGAATTCCCGTTACGGCATTCGCACCAACAACTGGGTCCGCGCCACGTCATCCAAAGATTCGGGCAACTACACGATTGTGCGCGGGGACTATAATCCCACCAGCCACGACAAGTTCTTCGTCACCTTCTCCACGGTCAAAGAGGGGCCCCGCGACCAGGGCCGCGATTTCCTCAATCAGCTCAACACCACGCTTGGACCGCGCTACCGCACCATGCGCCGCTCCACCATCGGCTACACCCGCGTCCTGAGCCCTACCATGACCCACGAGTTCCTGGCCCATGCCCAGCGCGACCCCCGCGTCATCGAGCCCTGGTATCCGGAGTACGACATCAGCAGGGAACTGGGCATCGCCCGGAAACTCGGCTCCAACCTGCCCACCATCACCATTTCCGGCATGACCAGCTACGGCAACAGCCGGCGCGCGCGCTGGATCCACCAGCCCTCGGGACTGAGTGATTCGGTTACCTGGCTGAAGGGCCGTCACGCCCTCAAGTTCGGCGCCCAGTTGTATCAGAACCAGTTCTGGTACATCAGCACGGGCGACCTCAGCGGCTCCTACACCTTCAACGGCGAGATCACCGGACTCGGCGCAGCGGGCCGCTCCAACCCCGTTAACGCCGTCGCAGACCTCCTCCTCGGCTCGGTAAAGACCGCCAGCGCCCCGGTGCCCCAGATTCCCATCAACCGCACCAACTATAACCTCGGCGCTTTCATCAACGACACCTGGAAAACCACCCGCAGACTTACCCTGAACCTTGGCCTGCGCTACGAGTTCGAACTGCGGCAGATCGTCAAGAACAATGTCTATTCACGCATCGACCCGGACAACGGCAAGCTTCTCGTCGCCGGGCGCAACGCCAGCCGCAACCTCGACCTGAAAAATGATTTCGTGAACCTTGCCCCGCGGCTCGGCGTGGCTTACATGCTGGATGACAAAACCGTGCTGCGCTCCGGCTTCGCCATGTTCTATTCCAATTTCTGGATGGATAACGGCGAGATGGTGGCCTATCCCGGTTGGACCACCAGCAAAACCTTTACCGACCAGGGGGTGGGAGTCGCGCAGCCCTTCACCTTGCGCGAGGGCCTGCCGGTGCAGGACGTGACCATCGTGCCCGACCCGATGCAACTCTATCAGGCCGCGACCCAGAAGAGCCCCCTGACCGTCTCCAGCGTCAGCTATGACCGGTCCGCGAACCTGCCGCGGAGCACCCAGTGGAACTTCGGCATCCAGCGCAGCTTGCCATTCCAGACCGTCCTGGAAGTAAGCTACG
>JAMCRM010000223.1 GCA_023380575.1 Acidobacteriota bacterium
TTCACGTCGATTCGATGTTCCTCCACACCAATCAGCATTGTCAACTCCGGCGTCTGCCCCACGGGAGGCCGCGAATGGCATACAATGACGCCGATGCCCTCTAAGCATTTTGAATCGCCCGGCCTGGGCCGCCGATCGTTCCTGGCCCTGGCCACCGCCGCTCCCGCGCTGGCACAGATGCAACGCGACTGGACCAATGGCCGGCCGGTGCGCTATCCCGACCCGGATATCGTGGCGGTGGACAAGAGCTTCGCGAAGTACCAGATGTTCAATGCCGCGATCTACCGGCATTACGTGGGGACGAAGTGGGCGGAGGGGCCGGCATGGTGCGCGCAGGGGCGCTACCTGGTGTGGAGCGATATTCCGAACAATAGGCAATTGCGCTTCCTCGAAGAGGACGGCCACGTCACCACGTTCCGCAGCCCCTCGGGTTACAGCAACGGCAACACGTTCGACTTCGAAGGCCGGCAACTTTCCTGCGAGCACGCCGGGCGCCGCGTGGCGCGCTACGAGCATGACGGCACTGTCACCGTGATCGCCGGGCGGTACAACGGCAAGCCACTCAACTCGCCCAATGACGTAGTAGTTCACCCCGATGGCTCCATCTGGTTTACCGACCCACCCTACGGCATCCTCGGCAACTACGAGGGCAACCAGGCCAAGCCGGAACTGAAGGAGGCCGTGTACCGTGTGGATGCGAAGACGGCCAGGATCGAAATCGTGACCGACGCGCTCGATAAGCCCAACGGTATCTGCTTCTCGCCCGACTACAAGAAGCTGTACGTGTGCGACACCGGCGCGCCGCGGGATATTCAGGTGTTCGACATCGCCGATAACAGGCTGCGCAATCAGAAGGGGTTCACCGATATGAAGCTGGGTGGAAAGTCCGGCGCGGCCGATGGCATCCGCGCCGACGTGGACGGCAACATCTGGGCGGGGGCGAACGGTGGAGCCGGCTACGATGGCGTGCACGTCTTCTCGCCGGCGGGGCAGCGCATCGGGATGATCCTGTTGCCGGAGATCTGCGCCAATCTCTGCTTTGGAGGCGCCAAACGCAATCGGCTGTTCATGGCGGCGAGCCAGTCTTTGTACTCGGTTTACGTGGGAACGCGGGGGGCGCACATCGCATAACGGCGCGTTGGGCCTTCCGCCGCTTACTCGTTAGTACCGAAATCGATCTTGTCGCCGATTTCGCGGAGCGTGTTCCAGGCGGCGCTGTCCCTCGGTTGCGGGGAAATCAGGAGAATCAGGCCGGTTTTCCCGGATGTGGGCCGTGGGACTGCGCGGGCTTCCACGTTGAGCGTGACTTTGCGGCCGTCAGTAAAACTGTCGAAGAAGGTGACCTTCGCGGTGCTCCGGTTTTTGCCGGATGGCGCCGGGATGACCTCGGCGGTCATTTGCGCGGGGTCGGGCGAAAACCCCTTTCGCCGGCCCAAGCCTACGCTCAAGCCCCTGTAGTACTTTTCAAGAAAATCCTTGAGTGCGACCTGATCCAGAGTTGGAGCGCCATCGGCGGAAACAGCCAGGACATAAGTGAGGTAATTGGGAGAGGAAGTGTCGAACATTCCCGGGGCGAAGCGCGCCTCTTCAAATCCAGTGAGCTTGATATCGCGCGCAAACGCAGGCGGGATGGGCATCCTTTCAAAACGCCAGTCGGCAGGCCCCTTCAGAATCGCCGGCGTTACATTCGGCCGCGGTTGCGCGTTTGCCAGGCCGGATAACCAGCCGAGCGCCAGCAGGGAAATCAACATGTTGCATCGGGGATTCATAAAGGATTTCGGTTTTCGTTCCTGTGTACAAGTGTACAAAAAACAGCGCTGTTCATCGGCGTGACACAGAGCACAATCCCGGTAAGAATAGATTAGAAAGGCTGATCGGATGCTTCTGCTGACCGGAGCGACCGGATACGTCGGAGGGCGCCTGCTGCGGCGCCTTGAACGCGACAAGTTCAGTGTAAGATGCTTATGCCGCGACCCGGAGGCGCTGCGCGGCCGTGTGGCTCCCGGCACCGGACTGGTGCGGGGCGATCTGCTTCAGTCGGCGTCTCTGGCCGCGGCGTTTTCAGGCGTGGACACGGCGTTTTACCTGGTCCACTCCATGCATGCCGGTCCGGAATTCGAAGCCCAGGAGCGCGAGGCTGCCGCCAACTTCGCGCAGGCGGCTCGCGAAGCGGGCGTGCGCCGCATCATCTACCTGGGTGGGCTGGCGCACGGAGGCGAACTCTCCTCCCATATGCGCAGCCGGGCCGCGACCGGAAACATTCTCCGCTCCAGTGGCATTGACGTATTGGAATTCCAGGCCTCCATCGTGATCGGTTCCGGCAGCGCTTCCTTTGAAATGATCCGTGCGCTGGTGGAGCGGCTTCCCGTGATGATCACCCCGCGTTGGGTGAATACCGGGGCACAGCCTATCGCGATCGAGGACGTCATCGAGTATTTGGCGTCGGCTATCCGATTGCCGTTGCAGGGCAACGTCACGGTTGAGATCGGCGGGAGCGACATCACATCATACGTCGGAATCATGCGCGAATTCGCCCGCCAGCGGAAGTTGCGGCGCTGGATTCTGCGCGTTCCGTTCCTCAGCCTGTCGTTATCGAGCCGCTGGCTGACTCTGATTACGCCCGTCTATGCATCCATCGGGCGCGCGCTGATCGAAAGCGTCCGCAATCCGAGCGTGGTGTTGGATCCTCGCGCCAGGGAGTTGTTTACAGTGCGGCCCATGGGGATCAGACGGGCCATCGAGCGGGCCTTGGCCAACGAGGACCGTCCCGCCGCTGAGAGCCGCTGGTCCGACGCCCGCGCGCGGGCCGGAGGCCGGGGCGTCGCACCCGAAGCCGGCCGCGATCTACTGATCAACGAGCAGACTACGCGAGTGCCCCTGACGCCCGAACAGGCCTTTGCCCCGATCCGCCGGATCGGAGGGCTGACCGGCTGGTACTTCGGCAACGTGCTGTGGAGGATTCGCGGGCTCATCGATCTGATAACGGGCGGCGTCGGCATGCGGCGCGGCCGGCCTGATCCCGAGACTCCGCTACCCGGAAGCACGTTGGATTTCTGGCGCGTGGAGCTTTA
>JAMCRM010000224.1 GCA_023380575.1 Acidobacteriota bacterium
GCCACCGAGATGAAATTCAAGGTTTCGGCAAACAGCACGGGGCAATCGAAGCAGATCGGCGGCTTCGACACGAAGGAGATGATCCTGAAGATGGAGATGGAGAGCACCGACCAGAAGAGCGGCCAGAAGGGTGCCCTGGTTATCACAACGGATATGTGGATCGCTCCCACCGTCTCCGGCTATCAGGAGGTCAGCGAATTCTATAAACGGATGGGCGAGAAGCTGTCATGGACTCCCGGCGGGAACATGTTCATGTCGGATCCGCAGGTTTCCAAAGGCATGGCCGAGGTCTCCAAAGAGGCGGCCAAGGTCGACGGCATGCCGGTGTTGCAGGTCATCAGCATGGGTGGCTCCGGGGAGGGCGCGCCACAGGGCGCGGGCGCTCCGCAGTCCGGTGGAAAGCAGGCGGAAGCGCCCTCCGCGGGCAGCGCGCTCGGAGGCGCCCTGGGCGGCAGATTAGGCGGATTCGGCGGATTCGGACGCAAGAAAAAGGAACCGAAACAGGAAGAGCCCGCCCCGGCAGCTCAACCCGCAAGCCCGTCCGGCGGAGGCGCCCCGGGCAGCCTCCTGGAGATGACTTCCGAACTGAGCGGTTTTTCCGCCGCCGCGGTGGACGCTTCCAAGTTCGAAGTGCCCGCCGGATTCAAGCAGGTGGAAAGCGATATGAAGAAACGCGCCCGGTAGCGTAATATCGGGGCTACGCCTCGGGCAGCCGGAACTTATCGCCGGTGTCTTTGACCCACTGCCCGAGGCGTTCGATCAGGCGCTTGCGTTGCGCCCGATACTTGGCGTTGTGTGCCAGGTTTGCCTGCTCGTAGGGGTCCTCATTCAGATTGAACATCAGCCATGAGACGCCGTCGAAGCAAACGTATTTCCACCCATCGCGGGTGACGACGCCGCGCCAGGGTTTATCCACGCTATCGCCGTGTCCAGTCGGCACCACGCTCTGGATGTAGGCGGAATCGGGCTCCTTGGCGTTGGTGCGGTTCTTCCGGATCCGGTAGTGCGAATAGTCCGTGCCTTCCATCCAGGCGGGTTTTTGAATCCCGCAAAGCCCGAGCGTGGTGGGCGCGATATCGACGGTGTTCAGCGGAACCGGAACCTGCCCGTTGCCACGACCGCCGTAGCCTTGAGGGCTTTCGCCGCCGATGATGAAGGGGACCCGGATGGACTCCTCGTACGCGGTCATCTTCTTGAACTGGCCATGCGAGCCGTGCATGTCGCCATGATCGCTGAAAAACACGATGTGGGTGTTGAATGTCATGCCGGTCTCGTCGAGAGCTTGGCGCACCCTGCCGAGGTTCCAATCCAGGTTTTCGATCATGCTGTAGTAGCCGGCCAGGTCCAGCCTGGCGGTCTCCATAATGTGAGCCACGTTGGCCACGTTCGGCCGCAACTGGAGCGTGGCCCCGTTGTGGCGCTGCAACCATTTATCCGGAGCCACGTAGGGGTTGTGCGGCGGCTGTACGGAGAGCGCGGCGAAGAACGGCTTGTGGTTGCCCGCCTTGCGTGCCTGAGCCTGTTTGCGGATGTGGTCGATCAGCAGGTCCGTGAGACAGTCGGTCTCATATCCCGGCAGGCGCCGGTGGAAGGCGTCTTTGCCCTGACCGCCGTGCACCCAGCAATCGTACTGGCTGTTGTTGTTTTCATAGCCCACCCAGGTATCGAACCCGCCCCGCTTTTCGGGCGGAATGATGTACATGGCGGCGCGGCCCTCGCGCTCATGAAAGCCGCCCAGATGCCATTTGCCGAAATAGGCGGTATGGTAGCCGGCTTCCTTGAAGGGCGACGCGATGGTCGGCTGTCCGTCGGGAAGGGGATACTCGTGTCCCGGGACGCAGTGATGCGCGTAGCGGCCCGTCAGCAGCGAACCGCGGAAGGGACAGCACAGCGGCATTCCCGAAACGCATTGGGTGAAGTGAACTCCCTGCGCCGACAGGTTGTCGAGATTGGGCGTGTTGACGTTCGGGTCTCCGGCGCAGCTCATTGCCTGGGCCCGGTGCTGGTCCCCGAAAAACCAGATGACGTTCGGCTGGCCGTTGGTGTCCGGAAGGTCTGCCGGGCGTCCGCCCTGTTGCTGGGCAAGCGCCGCCGGCGAGGCAAGAAGAGAGCTCTTCAGAAAATCTCTGCGGTCCAAGTATGCACCTCTTTCGAAAGCAGCATTGTAATTGCATTACACTACCGGCGGCAAACGGCATGGATCGTCTTCCTGCTATATTGCTTCATTATCCATGCAAACCGCGCCATACCTGACGGTCTTTCTCCTGCTTTCGGCGCTCGGCCAGAGCGCATTTTGCCAGCACGGCGTGATTCGCGAATACGCCGCGCTCGCGCCCACCGCGGAGGCCGTGCCGCTGAAGCCGCTGCTCGACGAGCCGTTGACGGATGCCAGCATCGCCCTCGGCCCGGATCGGGCGTTTTATCTGACCGGTTCGAAGGCGTCCGATGAGGGGCCGGTGTTTGCTTCGAAAATTTCCATCTGGCGCTCGACCGGCATGCGCCGCTGGACGAAAATCCGCGAGGTCGACTTCGGATCCGCCGCGGTGCGTTCTCCCGAAATTCATTACCTGAAGGGCCGCTTCTGGCTGACCGCCGGGCTCGAACATGGAGGCACGGAATTGCTCCGGTTCGATAAGACGGACCTGGCCGCGAGTGCTTTCGAGCGCAAGCGCATCACGGAACGCGGCGAGGACCCGTCGCTGTTTCTAGACGACGATGGCACGTTCTATTGGGTTTGCGGCGCGGGCGAAGTAGCGCGGATGAAACCCGATCCCATGGATGGATTGGCCGCCGAACTCAAGCCGGTGATCGCGCCGCTGCGCGGCGAATTGAGGAGCGCGCGCATGCACGGCGCCTTCCTCGAAAAGATTCACGGCTTCTATCATCTCTTCGTGGCGGAACGGTTGTTGCGCCACGGCGACCTCGGCCGCACCGGTCTTCCCGGCGGAACGGAGGACACCTTCGTAGCGGTTTCCTCCCGTCCCGATTCCGGCTACAGCGAGAAACGCTACCTGGCTTTCCCGCACGCGGGCCAGACGACAATTTTCCACGACCCTCGGGGCGCGCTCTGGGCCACATTTTCGTGTACGGATACGCGCGGCATTTTCCGCTTGAAGCCCGGTGCGTTCAAGGTGGAACAGGTCGATGCGAGCAAGCCGGTCTGGCCCATCGGCTTCGATTTCGACAGCCTGGATCCGCCGCGGAAGTACAGCCCGCAAGCGGTGATGCTGCGGCCTTTCAGGTAATGAATCTCGGGAGAACGCACCGCCGCCGGGCTGAAATCGATCTCGCGGATCTTCTTCCAGGCGCGCATATCGGCCGAACGCCAGATCGAGATCTTCGAGGCGAATACCGGTCCCTCGTTCGATGCTTTCGAGCCGGTCAGGTAATATGCCCGGTCGGGCCCCACGGTGATGCTGGTGTCCGTTAACGGCTCATCGAACAGCGGCCTCAGCGGCACGGCCTCCGGTTTGGGAGCGAGCG
>JAMCRM010000225.1 GCA_023380575.1 Acidobacteriota bacterium
CAGCGCGCGCGCCGCGGCATCAGCTATCTGCCGCAGGAGGCTTCGGTCTTCCGCAAGCTTACCGTGGAAGAGAACCTCCTGGCCATACTGGAGACCCTGCCCCTGCGCGGGGCCGAGCGGCGCGAGACCATGGACCGCCTGATCGAGCAACTGGGCCTCGAAAAGGTGCGCAACAGCCGCGGCTATATGCTCTCCGGCGGCGAGCGGCGGCGTGTGGAAATTGCCCGCTCGCTGGTGATCAATCCTAATTTCCTGCTGCTTGACGAACCCTTCTCCGGCATCGACCCGATCCAGGTACTGGAGCTGCAGCGTATCATTTTCGATCTGAAACGCTCCGGCATCGGGATCCTTGTCACGGACCACAACGTGCGCGAGACCCTTATGGTGACGGACCGCGCCTACATCATCAATAACGGCCGCATCTTCCGCGCCGGCAGCCCGGACGCCCTGGGGCGCGACCCCGAGGTCAAGCGCGTCTACCTGGGCGAAGGCTTCCAACTCGGGCTCTAGAATGGTAACCCGATTGCTACGCTGTGCGTAGCAACATTATGCGAGCTTTGTTCCTGTTCCTCATCGGTGCGGCTTCAGCCTTTTCGGCGCCTTTCACGATCGGAGTTAAAGCCGGTGTTCCTCTAACGGATTTCTTCAGTACGGTGCAGAGCCCCAACTTCGGTTTCAACTCGAGCACCAAACGTTACATTATCGGACCCACCGCGCAACTGAATCTGCCCTTGGGCTTCGCCGTCGAGTTCGATGCTCTCTACCGGCGGTTCAATTACAATTCCACCTCCACTCTGCCGGATCTTGCCAGTCAGACCAGCGGCAACGCCTGGGAATTTCCGCTCCTGCTGAAATACCGCTTTCCGGGCGTGGTGATTCGGCCTTTCGTGGACGCGGGTGTGGCCTGGGACACCTTGAGTGGATTGAAGCAGTCCTTTTCCAATGCCATCAGTACCGGCAACCCGGCACAGTTGCGCAACAGCACGACCACAGGCATCGTGGTGGGAGGCGGGCTGGACGTCCACGCTATCGTTCTCCACATCGCCCCGGAAGTGCGCTTTACGCACTGGGGTTCGGAGCACTTTCGCGACGCGGTCAACAACCTGATTCACTCCAACCAGAACCAGGCCGAGTTCCTGCTGGGCATCACATTCTAACCGGTTTGGCGGGGCAGGCTCTTGGCGTGCAGGGCAAAAACAGGGCAGAAATGTTTTGCGCACTTCTGCCCCGCTCCGGTTCTTATTCTTCTTTGAGTACCTGCACGGTGATTTCGGCGGTCACGTCACGGTGCAGCCGCACCGGGACCTTGAACTCGCCAAGTTGTTTGATGGGCTCTTCCAACAGGATCTTGCGGCGGTCGATGGTGAAGTTCTGTTTCTCCAGGGCATCGGCCACGTCTTTGGAGGTTACGGAGCCGAACAACTGATCGTTTTCGCCGGCCTTCTGGGCGATGGTGACGCTTACCCCGGTCAGCAGCTTGGCCAGGTCCTGGGCTTCGCTTTGCAGCTTGGCTTCGCGGCGCAGGTGCGCCTGGCGCTCCTGTTCCACAATCTTGCGGTTGGCGTCGGTAGCCGGAACGGCGAGGTGCCGGGGGAGGAGATAGTTGCGGGCATACCCGTCGGCCACTTTTACCACTTGGCCGCGGCTGCCGAGCCGGTCCATGTCTTCTCTCAGAATGATTTCCATGTGCTCTCCTCCGGCCCTAGAAGGTTGCCGCGAACGGCAGCAGGGCAATGTTCCGCGACTTTTTGATAGCGTCGGTCAGCCGCCGCTGGTGCGGAGCGCAGACGCCCGAGATGCGGCGCGGGATGATCTTGCCGCGCTCGGCCACGAAGGCATGCAGCATCTTGACGTCCTTGTAGTTGATGTCGTCCACTTTTTCCACGCAGAAACGGCATACCTTCTTGCGGCGGAAGTACTGCTTTTTCTGGGTTACGACGGCCTTGTCTCCGCCCGTGGGACGTTGGGCGGCGCTGCCGGGTTTTCCTCTCGATTCAGCCATGTTCGTTATGCCTCCTTAGGTTGACCGGGCATGGCCGGAGCGGGGCCGGCTTCGCCCATCATCTGCTGCCCGAGCGACGGCGCCGGGCTCGGCGGGGCCGCTGCCGCCCTGCGGTGGGCGCGCTTCTCGCGTTCTTTCTTGCGCTTCTCGACACGCCGCAGCGTCTCGTCGATGCGCACGGTGAGGAATTTGATCACCAGGTCCGAGACGCGCAAGCGGCGCTCGAATTCTTTCACGGTTTCGGGACCGGAAGAAAACTGGAACAGCACGTAAGCGCCTTCGCGGTACTTGCCCACGCGATAGGCCAGCCTGCGCTTGCCCCACTTATCGACCTTGTCCACCGTGCCGCCGGCGTTCGTCAACACGCTGCGCATGTTTTCGACGAACTGATCCGCTTCCTCATCGGAAGCGTCCGGCCGGATGATGAACAGCTCTTCGTAGATTCTCATACTACCTCTGGGTTTAAGCCTTGGGCGCGACGATTGAACCTCGTCATGGCCTTCTCGACGCCTTCGGCGATTATGGACTCGACGGCTTCGGCGCCAACGCCGACCGTCTCCTCCAATTCCTTCAACTGCGAGCGCTTAAAGGGCGCCAGCACGAATTCCGCGCCATCGCGAATGGGGTGGCCGGGATGAATCCCCAGGCGCACCCGGACAATCCCGGTGGTCCCCAGGCTGTGGATCACGGAATCCATTCCATTGTGCCCGGCGGCGGAGCCGCTGGGTTTGATTCGCAACCCGGTCCACGGCAGGTCCAGCTCATCGTAGACCACGATGAGGTCCTCCGTGGCAATCGCATGCTGAGCGAAGTTCCGCTCAGGTTCATATAGGTCTGGGGCTTGGCCAGCATCACGGGCTTCCCGCAAATCTACCCCACGCCCGTTAGGGCTTTGGAATCCTTGCGGTCCACCCGTATGCCGTGGCGCCCGGCCAACCGGTCCACCACCATAAACCCGAGGTTATGCGGCGTGAGGGCGTATTGTGCGCCCGGATTGCCGAGCCCGGCCACCAGCAACATGAACGCTTATTTCTTCTTGCCCTTCTCCGCCTCGGCCTCTTCTTCCTTCTTGCCCTTCTTGATCACTTCGGGCTCGGAACCGGCCGCGGGAGTGGCGGCGCCTTCGGCGGCGGGGGCGGCAGCGGGCGCTTCCTCGGCCTTCAAGGCCACTACGTGGGCGATCACGGAATCGGCCGGACTGGTCAGGTGCATGGAGCCGGAGAGTTGCACGTCGCCGGCGCGCACGCTCTGCCCGATCATGAGTTCGCTGACGTCGAGCGAGAACTGCTCCGGAATCTCGCCCGGCAGGCACTCGATTTCGAGCGAGCGGTTCACCAGTTCGAAGTGGCCGCCCTGCACCTTGACGCCCTTGGGCTCGCCTTCCGTGACTACCGGGACGGAAACGCGGATACGCTTGGTGAGGTCGATGCGCTTGAAATCCGCGTGCAGCAGGTTGCCCTTCAAAGGATCGGTCTGCTGGTCCACCACCATGACCGGAGTCTTCTCGTGGCCGTTGATGTCCAGATCGAAAATGGTGTTGTAACCCGTGGCGCTGCGGATGATGGCGACGATCTGCCGCGGATCTACGGCAATGGAAACGGGGTCCTTGAATGCGCCGTAAACAACCGCCGGGATTTTTCCGTCGCGGCGGGTGCGGCGGGCTTCATTCTTACCGCGCGACACACGTACGTCGGCGGGAACGGTAATGCTGGTTTTCAATGCGTTCTCCTTATGCGGGATGCAAGTCCGATGTGGAGGACACAAATCCCCCCGTGGGTTGCAGAGCCCGTAAACTTCTATTGAACCACAATTCGGGCCGGAGATGGGTCGCCGTTACGCTAAATAAACAGGATGCTGACCGAGGTCTCTTCGTGAATCGACTGGATGGCCCGTGCCAACAGCGAGGCCACCGAAAGCTGCCGGATGCGCCCGCTCTTCCTGGCCGCCTCCGACAACGGAATTGAATTCGAGAACACCACTTCCTTGATCTGGGATGCTACGATGCGTTCAATGGCGGGGCCCGAAAGCACCGCATGGGTGGCGCAGGCGGAAACCGACAGCGCGCCGCGCTCCATGAGCGCCTCGGCGCCCTTTACCAGGGTGCCGGCGGTATCGATCAAATCGTCCACCATCAGGCAGTTGCGGCCTTCCACCTGGCCCACCACGTTCATCACTTCGGCGACGTTGGCTTCTTCCCGGCGCTTATCGATAATGGCCAGCGGCGCGTTCAGCCTTTTGGCGAAGGCGCGGGCGCGCTCCACGCCGCCGGCATCCGGCGAAATCACGGTGAGCTTGGGAATGTTCAGGGGCTTGAAGTATTCCACCATCACCGGGGAGGCGAACAGGTGGTCCACCGGGATGTCGAAAAAGCCCTGAATCTGGGCGGCGTGCAGGTCTAGCGCCAGAATGCGATTGGCGCCCGCCGTCTCCAGCAGCTTGGCCACCAGCTTGGCGGAAATCGGCACGCGCGGTTTGTCCTTGCGGTCCTGGCGCGCGTAGCCGTAGTAGGGCAGCACCGCCGTGATCCGCTCGGCCGAGGCCAGCTTCAAGGCATGGATCATGAGCAGCAGCTCCATGAGGTGCTGGTCCACCGGCGTGGAAGTGGACTGGATCACGAAAACGTCCGCGCCGCGCACGTTCTCCTGGATCTGGACGTAATCTTCCCCGTCGGAGAAGGTCCTTGCCATGGCGCGGCCCAGTTCGATTCCGAGCGCCACACAGATCTCCCGTGCCAGGGAAGGGTTGGCGTTGCCGCTGAAAACTTTGAGACGGTCGAGACTCATCGCGCGTATCGGCTTAGGAGAGGCCATATGGGGTTGTTTTCTATGTGCGCTCGCAACTGGCGCCGCCAGAGCGAGCGATACCGTGTGCGGCTGACCAGGGTGATCGGGAAGACCCGTTCCCCCCGCAGCGCTTCCAGGGCGCGGGTGGCATCGGCACGAGTGCGGAATAACCCGAACAAGGCGGAACCACTCCCTGTCATCAAGGCCGGCCGGGCACCCAACTCAGCCAACCGGCACTTCGCGCGGGCAAGTTGCGGGTATTGCTCCAAAACCACGGTTTCAAAGTCGTTACGCGGCGTGTCCCAACTCCCGCCCCAAACTTGCGACTGGACATTAACTATTTTATTTTGTTGTGGTTCGCTTGTCAAACGGGCGCTCAGCGCGCGGTACGCCTCAGGCGTTGAGACGTGCAGTCCGCTGGCCAGCAGAACGCCCGGACGCGGTGGGCCATCCGGCAAGGGATAAAGCTCCGTGCCGCGGCCCAGCGCCACCGCGGTGCCCCCCAGCAGAAAAAAAGGCACATCGCTGCCCAGCGCGGCGCCCAACTCAATAAGCCGTGTGGGTTCGATGCGGACGCCCGCCAGCACCGGGAGGGCCAGCAGAACCGCGGCGGCGTCCGAGGAACCGCCCCCCAAGCCGCCGCCCATGGGGATCTTTTTATCCAGCCGGAACGCCACCCGGCCCGTGCAGCCGGAGCTTTCGAGCACCAGCCTGGCGGCTTTTACCACCAGGTTCTCTTCGACGGGAATTTCCGCGGCGCCCTCCATCTCCACGGTGGTCGCGGGCCCGGGGGTAAAGGAGATATCCAGCCGGTCCGCCAGGGAGATGGTCTGGAAAACCGTGCGCAACTCGTGATAGTTGTCGGCACGCTTCCCCACTACCCGCAGGTCCAGGTTGACCTTGGCGAGCGCGCGAAGGCAGGCGGAACGCGTCCCGCTCATCGGTCGTATTGGAGCAGTGAAAACACGTCGTGACCTGCCAGTTTGCCGCGCCCTTTCAGGAAGGTGAGCTCCACCACGAACGCCATCCCCACCACGATACCGCCGGCGCGCTCGATGAGGCTGGCAACGGCCGCGGCGGTTCCCCCCGTGGCGAGCAGGTCATCCACTACCAGCACGCGCTGCCCGCGCTCGATCGCGTCCTTGTGCATCTCCAGGCAGTCCGTGCCGTATTCGAGGTCGTAGCTGACCTGCAGGCATTCGGCCGGCAGTTTCTTCGGCTTGCGCACGGGGACGAAACCGGCCCCCAGCGCATAGGCCAGCGCCGGGGCGAAGATGAAGCCGCGCGCCTCGATTCCGAGCACCAGGTCGATGGGGGTGTCCTCATAGCGCGCCTTGAGCCCGTCTATGGCCGCGCGCAGCCCGCAGCGGTCTTTGAGCAGGGTGGTGATGTCGTAAAAGAGTATGCCCGGCTTGGGGAAGCCGGGGATCTCGCGGATGAGCGTCTTGAGATCGTCCATTAGCCCTCGATTCGGAAAGACCCGTATTTTTGCACGGCGGCTTCCTGCTCTTCAACACCCCGGACTTCGGACCAGCGGGGGCCTTTCCAGAGCAGACCAGCGAGTGCGGACAGCCTCTCGGCGGGACCCACGGCATAGACTTCCACGCGTCCATCATCCAGGTTGCGAACGTAGCCGCTGAGGCCCAGCTCCACCGCGGCATGCTCCACGAACCAGCGGAAGCCCACGCCCTGTACGCGCCCGCGCACAAAATACCGCCTGGCGGCGGTGGTTTGCCGGGACATGAAATCCGAGCATAACACGTTACCAGTACTTCAGAATCAATGCCTTGGTCTTGCGCACGCCCTCCACCGGGTCGCCCTTGCCTTCGTACTCGATGGAAATCGGCCCGCGATACCGGTTCTGCTTCAGCGATTTCACGATGCGGGGAAAATCCAGGCTGCGCGCCTCGCCGTTGTCATCGAATTCATTGACTTTCACGTGCGTGACGAAGGCATAGGGGGACACCATAGCGATCTCCTGGTAGCGGTCGGCCGGGGGAAAGTTGCCGAAATCCACCAGCGCCCCTACCCACTTGGGGTCAGACTGCCTGATCACCTTGACGATGTTGGCGGCGGTCTTGGTAACCCCGCCGTGATTTTCGAGGGAGATCTTCACGTTGAGTTGCCGGGCGAGCGGCAGCAGTTCTTTCAGCGCGGCGACGGCGCGCTCCACGCCGACGGTCGGATCCAGGCTTTCGTTGCCCGTGCCGCCCAGATTGAGCCGGACCACCGGGGCGCCCAGGCGGGCGGCCACCCGCAGTTTCCCCTTATCCAGTTCGATCTGCTCGCGCCGCTGTCTTTCGTCGTTACCGGCGAGGTTGCCTTCCACCACGTAACAGGTCACGCGGCGGCCGGCCTTCTTCACAGCGGCCTTGACCTGGTCCAGGTAGGCGTCGTCGGTGGACTTGAAGAACATGTCGTTGTAGGAAATCCCGGGAATGCCTTCCTTCTCGTAAAAGGCGGGCACCGAGAGCATGTCCAGCTTGCCCTCCCGGATGAGATCGCGGTAGCTGTACGTTTCGCAGGCGAGAACGTTGCCGCCGCGCAGGGCGGCGTCCTGCGCCAAGGCGGCCGCCGGAACGGCCAGCAGGAATACAAGATGTCCGAGTTTCATGCTATGGACGATATCATAGCGGCGCGCCGGTGGGGCTTTGTGGTATGATTGGAAGTCGAAATTTTTCTGTAAGGGTAAGACTGTCTCAAGATGGCGAATCATTTTTCCGCGCTGAAGCGGGTAAGAGAAGACGAGA
>JAMCRM010000226.1 GCA_023380575.1 Acidobacteriota bacterium
CCTTGAGGTCCCCCCTGTCCCCGCCGATCTCGTTGCCGAGCACGGTGACCTGGAAGCGATAAGTGGCGCCGTGGATATCGAAGCCGCGCTGTTTCCAGGTAAACACGTGATCGGCGCGGGCGGGGCGCGCCACACTGGAGCCTTCCACGAATTCGAGCGCGGCGGTGTCCCGGCCCATGCGCGAGGCCAGAAACGCCTCCGCCGCCGCGCGCGCCTGCGCGGTGGAGAGGCTCGGGCGCGCGGCGACCTCGGGGATCAGGTGGGCAAACCCGACCGGCTCGCCGCGGGGCGTCACATCGACCCGGAACTCCTCTTTCTGTCTGGGTTTGAACCAGCGCCACGACCAGCGCCAGAGCCGCACCCCGGAACCCATCACGCGGTTGGCCTGCTCCAGTCCGAGTTCCCGCTCCAGGAAGGTTTTGGCCTGATCGTCGTAGTCGAAGCGCGCGGCCTCGCGGTAGCCGCTGGTGCTGTCGCCAAGTTGAGCGAGAAAGCCGCGGGCGATATCGCCCGCCTGCCCGCGGGTGACGCGGAAATCGATGGAAGCCTCCGGGAAGGCCCGATGATACCAGTTGGCCGAAAACCACACCGTGGCCGCGAGCAGCACGAAGCAGATGGCGATAAATCGGTAATCCCGCGAATCCAACCGCATGGATTCAGATTACTTCATCATGAACAGCAGCATCACCACGCCCGTTTTGGCCACGATGGCGTGGTTCAGGTTCGGCGCCATGCGGGCCAGCGCGCCGGCTGTAGCGGCCATCTTATCGTTGCCCAGAGTGAGTTCGGCCTCCCCCTGCAGAATCTGGATGACCGCGGGCATGGGAGCGGTGTGGGCCGAAAGTTCCTGGCCTTCGGAGAAGGCGAAAATCACGATCTTCAGCCTCTCGTCGTTGTACAGCGTGCGGCTGAGAATCCCGTTGGCGGGAATCTGCACTTGCTGGACCAGGTCGGCGATGAAGGTATAGTCCACGTCCTGTTATCTTATCGTCATGGTGACTCGCGCAGAGGCCCTGGACCTGTTTCGCTCCGGCGACCTGATCGGAATCGGTATGGAGGCGGACGCGATGCGCAAGCGCCTGCACCCGGAAGGCATCGTTTCGTACATTATCGACCGCAACATCAACTACACCAATTTCTGTACCGAGTACTGCACCTTCTGCGCCTTCTACCGGCCCATGGGCCACGAGGAAGGGTACGTGCTGCCGCCGGAAACCATCTATGCCAAGATTCAGGAGACCATCGATCTCGGCGGCACCGGCGTGCTGATGCAGGGCGGGCTGCACCCCGATCTCAAAATAGAATGGTACGAAGACCTCTTCCGCGGCATCAAGCAGCGCTTCCGCATCCACCTGCACTGCCTCTCGGCGCCGGAAGTATCCAATATCGCCGAAGTCAGTGGTCTCAGCCTGAGGGATACCATCGCGCGGCTCATGGATGCGGGGCTGGACTCGATTCCGGGTGGCGGCGCGGAGATCCTGGACGATGAGGTGCGCCATCGCATCAGCCGCCTGAAATGCTCCACGGCGGAATGGGTGGAGGTGCACCGGGTGGCGCACTCGCTCGGGATGCGCACCACCGCCACCATGATGTTCGGCTGCGGTGAGACCCTGGAACAGCGCATGAACCACCTGGAAATCGTCCGCCGCATTCAGGAGGACACCGGCGGTTTCACCGCCTTCATCCCCTGGACCTTCCAGCGCGCGCACACATCCCTGGGGCATTCCGTCAAGGAGGAGGCCACTGCGGTGGAATACCTCAAGACGCTGGCCATCTCACGCGTTTACCTGGAAAACATCGAAAATGTGCAATCTTCCTGGGTGACCCAGGGGCTGAAGACCTGCCAGGTGGGGCTGCGCTTCGGCGCCAACGACGTGGGCAGCATCATGATCGAGGAGAACGTGGCTTCCGGGGCGGGAGCGCACCACCGCGCCAGCGACGCAGAACCCTGCCGCATCATCCGCGAAGCGGGCTTCGTGCCCCAACAGAGGGACACGCTTTACCGCACGTATTTCCTGAACTGAGCATTTCGCCTCCACTCCGGCGCGCGCCCGCGCGTCATGTTGTGCAGGAGGAATCATGCGAATTGCCGCCGCGGTTATTGTGCTCGGTTCACTGGCGTACGCCCAGGAAGCCAGAATGGCCAACGGATACAAGATCCAGGTCGCGGTTCAGGAGACCGAGGGAGGCAAACGCGTAGCGGTGCGCAGCTACGCCCTGCAGCTTTCCGAGACCCGGACCGGCAAACTGACCATCACCACGCGCATGCCGGTGCCCGCCGGCAATGGCCAGTTTCAATTCGTCGAGGCGGTTCTGAGCCTCAACGCGCGAGTGGACGAAGTGGCCGGGCAGACAGTGCTGGATAGCACGGTGCAGATGACCGTTCCCGTGGAAGGCGATGCCAGGAGCCCCGTCTCCACGCGCCAGTTCACCACGAGCGTGGTCGCGCCGGTAACGCCGGGCAAAGCCGCGCCCATCACTGAATTCGACGATGTCGCCAGCAAGCGGCACTTCGTGATCGAAGCGACCGTCACCAGACTGAAATGAGCGCGGTCCCCCTTACCTGACCAGCCGGTTCAAGGTGAGAAAGCTGATGCGCTTCTGCGATTCGCTGCGCTCCAGCGGCGAATAGTAGTACCAGAGATTCGCCCGCACCTGGGTCTGGGCACCCGGCGGTATGGCGAAGGCAAAGGTTTCCGTGCGCTTCTCTCCCGGCGCCAGGCGCGTGTCGCTGAGCACCTTGGCCGCTTTCATGAACGCCGCGTCTTCGCTGTGGATTTCCGCGCCGTGCTGGTCGGCGACCCGTCGCGAGTAGATGCGCTCCGCGCGAAAGTGTTTGCCGCTGTAACTGTCGGCGCGCACCTCCAGAATGAGCTGGCGCATGGGCGAGCCGGTCGGGACATAATGTCCGGCGCCGGTGTTGTAAACGTCCACCGTGACCTTCAACTGATCGCCCTCCCGCCAGGCATTGAGCTGCGCCCGGATGGTGCTGTTCAACTGCGCCAGCGAATGGCTCCCGGGCATCTGGTGCAGATTGATTTTCGCCATGCTGGTGCGCTTCACCCGCGGGTCCACCACCGAGCCCGCGACCGCGCCCATGTGGCAGCTCTGGCATTCCCGCCCCTGGCCCGCGTAGGCGCTTTTGCTCCATTCCGAGTAGGTGGTCAGCACCGGGAAGCCCAACGCATTCTTATACTCGTGGCAGGGCGCGCAGATGCGGGCGGAAGTGTGCACGGCCGAGAACTGCGTGGCATGCCCGTTGGATTCGGCATCCTTCAGCGGTCCGGTTTTCACATTGGTGAATTGCAGGGTGGCGCGGGGATTGCCCGCGCCCAGAATCACGTCCCGCACGGAGTGGCAGAAATCGCA
>JAMCRM010000227.1 GCA_023380575.1 Acidobacteriota bacterium
GTGAGGAGGATCAGATCCAGCACCAGAAAATCCCACAGCAGCACCGCTCCCAGCAAAGCCGGCACGAAGTTGAAGCCGGAGGAGGCCACGCTGTTCAAATACCGGGTAATGAACCCCCAAAGCACGATGTCGATGGCCACCCACGCGAACAGGGGTACCGTGCGCGCAGGGCTGCCGCGCATGAGGTAATACTGCCGGAGCAGGATGGCGGCGGTGCGATGGAGTTGCATATTCGCTCTAGTCGCGCCCAATGGTAAGCGGCTCGCGCGCCACGGTGACGAACAGATCTTCCAGGGTTTCTTTGCCGTAATCGCGCGGCAGCGTCTTGGGGTCGCCCTCCAGCAGAATTTTGCCGTGGGAGAGAAACAGCACCCGGTCGCACACTTCCTGCACCTCGTACATGTTGTGGGAGGTCCACAGGATGCCGCCGTCGCCCTGTGCCGCGAACGCCCGGATGCCGGCGCGAATCTCGCGCGCGGAAGCCGGGTCGAGCGATGCCGTCGGCTCGTCAAGCAGGAGCAGTTGCGGCTGGTTCAGCATGGCTTTGGCAAGGGAAACGCGGGTCTGCTCGCCAGAGGACAGCACCCCCACCTTCACGTCCCGGAATCTGCCCAAATCGAATTGCGCCAACACCGCGTCTATGCGCTCCGCAAGGCGCTTGCCGCCGTAGATGAGACCGAACACGCGGAGGTTTTGCCATACGGTGAGATTGCCGGGGAGGGGAGCGTAAACGGCGGCGAAGTTTGTGAGTGCCAGCGCCTCCGAGCGGCGCCGCGCGATGTCCAGTCCTTCGATGCGAATGGACCCGGAGGTAGGCTCCAGCACCCCCAGGATCATGTTGATGGTGGTGGTTTTGCCGGCTCCGTTCGGTCCCAGCAAACCAAGAATTTCATTGCGGCCGACTTCGAACGAAATCCGATCGACCGCGACCGTATCGCCGTAGGCTTTATATACATCCAGAACGGAAAGAACCTTCGCGTGGCGGGGCACCAAACCACCAGTCTGGCACCGCCGCCCGCTTCAAGACAAGCGAGTCACAGCCGGTAGGCCGCGGAGATGGCGTGTTTCGCCGCCGTGCGCACGTACTCCGGTTGATCCTCCGACGCCAGCGCCTGCAAAATGGCAACGCCTTCGTCGATTTTGCCATTGGCGATGAGGCGCCGCGCGCAGATCATGGAGGCGTCGGCCGCCACCGGCCGGAATGTCGCCGGGGCTTTCTCCCGGTAGCCCTTCAGGGCCTTGGCGGCTTCGGAGTTGCCGATCCATCCCAGCGAGAAAGCGGCTGCGGCGGCTGTTTCGGGCTCTCCGTTCAACAGCGCGGCAAGTTGTGACACGCTGCGGGCATCCCTGCGCACCCCCAGCGCGTGGACCACGCCCATCCTGTTCCGGCCCTCCAGTTTCGGAAGCGCGTCGCGGAGGGCCTTGTCCGCCTCGGGGCCTGGAATGCGCTCCAGGGCATAGCAGGCCATATGGGAGAGGTCTTTATCGGGCAGCAGCCCGGCCAACCCGGCCACGGATTGCGCCGACCCGATCAGCGCCAGTTTGCGGCAGGCAAATTCCTTGGCCGCTCTTGGCGCGCCGGTTCTAAAGACGGATACCAGCCGGGCTTCCAGTTCCTTCTGTGTGCCCGGCTGGGAGGCATATACGACTCTATCGATGGGATCCAGCGGCGCGGGATCGGTTCCCCAGCCGTAGGTTTTTAGGGCCTCGAAAGCATTGTCCAGTTCAGCCATGTCGATTCTCCTCCGTCAGATGCTCCACGGAGCGCGCATAGCCCGCTCGCGCATTCGGTTTGCCTCATCATCGCCCAGGAACTCTTCCTTCACCGGGTCCCAACGCACGGCGCGGCCGGTCCAGTAGGCAACATTCCCCAAGTGGGCAACGATGGTCGATCCGGCGCCGATGTCCTCATGGGCGACAGGCCGCTGGCGGGTGCGTATGGCGTGCAGGAAGTTGGCGTGGTGCTCGATCCAACCCTTGGCCTCCCCCAGGCCATGCCAATCCGCCAGGACCTCCTTGGGATTGGATTCCAGCAACCCTTCCCGGCCCACGTAGACCCAGCCCTTGTCTCCGACGAACAACACGCTGAAGTCCTGGAACTTCCGGTTCACGTCCCACCCCTGCGGGATGCTGTGGAGTTTATCGTCGAGTTTCCAGTCCACCACCTCGGCGGAAACGCCATTGGCGTAGCGAAAGGTCAGCGACTTGGCCCCATTTGCCCCCGGAGGAATGATTTCCACGGGACCGCTGCCGTCCATGCCGAGGCCCCACTGGACGATGTCGAAGTTGTGGACCGTCCCGTTAGTCAGGCTCCCACCGGCGAAATCCCGGCAGAACGCCCAGGGCGTAACGCCGTGGGATTGACCGTAGGGGTGGAACTTCGAATTATAGGGCCGCCAGGGCGCCTGGCCCAGCCACAGGTCCCAATCGAGGCCTTCGGGCACGGGTTCGGGGGGCAGGTTCACGTCCTTGTTCGTGCCCGGCAGGTTGGGATAGATGATTTTGAGATTTCCGATGCGGCCATCGTGGATCACCTCGATGGCCTTGCGGAACTGCGGCTCGGAGCGCTGCTGCAGGCCTGTCTGGAATACCCGTTCATGGCGCTTCACCGTCTCCGCCATGGCCCGCGCCTCCCGAATGGTGAGCGAGACCGGCTTCTCGCAATACATGTCCTTGCCCACCTTGGCCGCCATGGCCGCCATCACGGCGTTCCAGCGGTCGCCAACCGTGACTACGACGGCATCCACATCCTTGCGGTCCAGCAGTTCGCGAAAATCATTGTGCGTTCGCGCCCCGGCGTAGACGGCATCCACCGTGGATTTGGCCTTCGCGAGGCGCGCGCGGTCCACGTCACACAAGGCGACCACCTGCACCTCTTGCATCTTTAAGAACGTTTGCAGATGCCCCGGACCGAGCGTGCCGAGCCCGATAAAACCGAGGTTGATCCGATTGCTGGGGGCAGATCCCTGCTTGCCCAGGACTGTGGAAGGGATCAGCATGGGAGCGGCACTTGCGGCCGCGGCGCCCGTGAGGATTTGACGCCGGCTGCACCCCCCGTTCGATTGCGTCATCAGTGACTCCTTTGACGAGGTTCGATCAAAGCTAGTCAATACCGGAAAGTCCGATTTGTCAAGCCCCGGCGGCGGTGGGAAGATCAGGACAGCACCCTAAAATGCGCGATATCATCCGGGTCATCAAATTACTACCGTACGGCGGCGTTCTGGTGAGGCGCGGAAGCCTGCGCCTCTTCGACGCCTCTTATTACGGCGGATCCCGGCTGCACTTCCTGGTTGCAGGCGCATTCGAGGGCCGCAATCCCCATCCTTTGTTCGATACCGCGTTCTACCTGCAGAAGTATCCCGATGTGGCCGCCGCCGGGGTCAATCCGTGGTGCCATTATCTGAAACACGGCGCCGCCGAAGGACGGCAGCCGCATCCGCTCTTCGACCCCGCGTTTTACCTCCGGCGCTATCCCGATGTCGCGGACGAGGGCGTCAATCCGCTCTTGCACTACGTGACGCACGGCGCATTCGAGGGCCGCAAGCCCCACCCGCTGTTCCAGCCCGATTACTATCTCAGCCGCTGTCCCGATGCGCGGCGGTCCGGCGTGAATCCGCTGGTGCATTTCCTCGCCTCGCGCGAGTGCGCCAGCCCGCACCCGCTGTTTGACTGCGCTTCCTATGCCGCTGCGAATCCCGCGCCAGGCGTGAATCCGCTGGTGCATTATGTGCTGTTCCGGCAAGGCAGGAGCGAAGCCCGGGAAGGCCGCCAATTCGGCCAGGGCGAAGACGGGACTGTGTAGCGATGCGCTGCGTCATTCTGCACTATCACATTCTGAAGAACGCGGGCACCGCCATCGAAGAGGTGCTCGACCGCAACTTCGGCGAGCGGCTTTCCCGCTTCGATATGACCGATCGCGATGGAGCGGTTTCGCGGGCCGAGTTGCTCTCTCTGCTGCAGGGCAATCCGCACCTGCAGGCTGTTTCGAGCCACCAGATCCGCTACCCGGTTCCCGAAGCGGCGGGCTTCCTTTTCTTCGACCTGTGTTTCCTCCGGGACCCGATCGACCGCATCCGTTCCATGTACGATTACTTTCGCGAGAAGCCTTCCCCGGGCGATCCGGTCAGCGGTTTTGCGGAGTCGATGAGCCTCGGCGATTTCATCGCGCG
>JAMCRM010000228.1 GCA_023380575.1 Acidobacteriota bacterium
GGCAAAACCGCCGTACGGCTGGGCCATGCGGATGACGGAGTCGCCGCCGGGGGCGCGCTCGATTTCCACCATGCCGAACCGCAACGTCTCCAGCAGCTTGCGCGTGGCGCCCGGATCGCGCTGTGCGGCTGGAATGCGAAAGCCCCAGGGCAATTGCCGCTCTACCGCGCGCCGACCGATGCGGTAGAAATTCCGCAGCAGGTCCTCGCGATGAATAGCGGCATTGTACAGGCACGATTCCATGGCGATCGATTCGTAGTCGATGATGTCGCGCAGCCGCCAGGCACCGCCGGGCCACGGCTCCAGGTGGTTCCAGCTTCGCTCGCGCGCGTTGTAGCCGATCCCGTTCGTGTCCAGTTCTTCCGGACGGATGGTGACAGGTGACGCGATGCGCGCGCTCGCCGCTTCCGTCAAAATGCGCATGCCGCCGTGGAAGGCTTGGTAGTGCCGGCTGGGAGTCCAGAAATCGTAGGAGGAGTGGATGGAGATGCCGGTTTTCCCCGCCGCCGTCAGGTCCGCCGCCATGCCGGTCCCGATCATATTGGTTTCCTGCATCAGGATCGGGTCGATGTTCGGTTCGATCGGATCCATCCACGGGGGCACGAACATGCGCGAGGCGTGCGAACCCTGCTGGTGCACGTCGTAGACAATCTGCGGATGCCAGACGTTGTGCAGCTTCGCCACCGTCAGGCGCGTTTCGGCTTGCGAGAAGATGTACCAGTCGCGGTTGTTGTCGTGGCCAACGTATTTCTGATAGAGCCAGGGCGGGGCAGTGCCCTCGTAAGGCGTGCCCAGCGTCTTCCGGTACCATGCCGAAACCATGTCGAGGCCATCCGGGTTGAGCGATGGCACCAGCAGGAAAATCGTGTTCTGGAGAATGGCACGGAAGCGGGGCTTCTCCTCGGTCAGCATCCGGTATACCAGTTCGACGGCCGCGTGCGTGGACGCCACTTCGGTGGCGTGAATCGAACAGGTGATCAGGACGATGGCTTTGCCTTCCGTGACGAGCCGCCCGGCCTCGGCTTCCGGCGTGACGCGCGGGTCGGCCAGCTTCCGCTGAATTTCGATGTACCGCTCCAGATGCCGCAGGGTGTCCGGCGAGGAGACGATCGCGGCGATGAATGGCCGGCCCTCCGTGGACTTCCCCAATTCGCTGACTCGGATGCGGTCGCTGCTCTTTTCGAGCGCCTGGAAGTAGGAAACCACCCGGTCCCAGTCGAGCACCGTGCGGTCGGCGCCGATCTCATGCCCGAAGTGGCTTGCGGGTGTGGGAACGGACGCGGCGGCGGCACAGGCCGCGGCGCACAGAAGAACGGCGATCCTTAAACGCATTACCGCTGCAATTCGGTCCACAGGGCCTTGTAGTAGCGGAGGAACCGTTCCGGTTCTTTGCTCTCGGACGCCTCGCAGAGCGTGTAACGGTCGTATTTCGTCTTCTGAAGCAGACTGAATAACTCATGAAACGGATAGCCGTTGGGCAATTCGGTGATATGGCAGTTGCGGATCCATGGCCGCAGCAGGTCGAAGCTGGGCTTGATGGAACCGTTGACCACGTCGGTGGGATTCGAATTCCAGCACAACCCCACATTCGGGTGTTTGGTGGCGTTCATGATGGCAGCCGCCACCGGAGGGACCTGCGTCTCCTTGCCGTGGACCTCCATCCAGATCTCCACACCGAATCCGCGGCCGAAATCGCCGAGTTCCCGCAGACAAGCCCCTATGTTGCGGATGGTGGTTTCCCGGGGCACTTCTTTCGGCAGGCCGTTGGGCCGGACCTTGACCGCCCACGCGCCCGTATCGTGCGCCAGTTCCACGAAGCGCTTGCCCAGCGCGACCTGCCGCTGGCGCTCCGCCGGATCGGGCGAGTGGAATTCGCAGGTGGACCCGAAGCTGAGCAGCCGCACCTTCGAGTTCTCAAAACGCGCCTTGACCCGCTCGCGCGCCGCCGCGTCGATGTCCGGCTCCACTCCGTGTTTGTGGCCGGTGCGAAGCTCGACGGCTTCGAACCCGGCTGCTTCGAGGTTCCGGATGATTGTTTCCAGGTCCCAATCCTTCAGGACATTGTAGGTAACCGCGCCTAACCGCATACGGCCATTCTATATCTATGGAAGTTCGTCGAACAGCCGGTCGATGTCTTCCGGAGCGATATAGAAGTGCGGCGAAGTCCTGACCCACCCCTGCCGGGGCGCCGCGATGATACCCCTGGATTTCAGTTGGCGCACGACCTGATACGTGTCGATGCCCGCTTTCCGGAAGCTGACGATGCCGGCGCCGCTTTCCGGCGTGCGGTTCCCGAGAACTTCATAGCCCTTCGCCGTTACGCCCGCGGCGATTCGATCCCCGAGATTCCGGACCACCGGGGCGATCTCCGCGACCCCCACCTCCAGCAGGAATTCAATTGCCGCCCGCAGCCCGTAGCAGCCAATGGTATTGAGCGTGCCGCACTCGTAGCGCCCTGCGTCCGGCCGAAGCGTCATGTCCCGCGATGCGTAGTCGCTATAATGGGCGACATTCGTCCAGCCGAATTCGACCGGGTCGATTTGATCCTGCACGTCCTGCGAAACGTAGAGAATGCCGCAACCTTCCGGACCCAGCAGCCACTTGTGCCCGTCGGCGGCCAAGGCGTGGATGTGACACTTTTTGACGTCGATCGGGAATGCGCCCAATCCCTGGATGGCATCGACCACGAAGAGGCAGCCGTGGCGGCGGCAAATCGCGCCGATGGCTTCCAGGCCGGCGCGATACCCGCTCAGGTACTGCACGAAACTGATGGAAAGCAATCTTGCGCCCCGGCAGGCGGCATCGATCTGCTCCAGCGGATCGGTCGCGGACAGCCATTCGATCTTTACGCCCCGGGACTCCAGTTTCTTCCAGGGGAAGTAATTCGCGGGGAACTCCTCGCGGAACGCGACAATTTTATCTCCGCTGCGCCAATCGAGCCCGGTGGCAACGGTGGCAAGGCCCTCGGAGGTGTTCTTTACGATCGCGATCTCGCGCGGGCCGGCGCCGGTCAACCGGGCGCCCGCCACACGCAGCCCCTCGTAGGCGGCCATCCATTCTTCATAATGCAGGCTGCCGAAGTAGAGG
>JAMCRM010000229.1 GCA_023380575.1 Acidobacteriota bacterium
GCCCCGCCCTCGTGGAATTCCGCTTCGAGATTGGCCGGGGAGGCATTGCCGTTGCGCAGAAAATAGATGTTCACCTGGCCCACCTTCTACCAGGAGAAGCGCATCCCGGTGCAGGTGGCCGAAAAGCTCTCCGAATTGGTTAAAGAAGGGGTACCGGTGCTGTTTGTGGGCCAGATTCCCGGCGAGGAGATCGGCTATCTCGATTACCGGGCAAGAAGCCGCCGCATCGCCCAAATCATGGCCAGCCTGCGCGGTCGTGTGCGGTCGGCGAAGACCGTACCCGATGCGATGGCCGCCCTGCCCGCTTCCCTTCAGCCGAATGTGCGCTTTCTGGCTCCGGCGGATGGCGTATCTTTCATCCAAAAGAAGGTGGGCCAGGTGAACATCTATTTTCTGCGCAACGGCAATGCCTCCCCGGCCAATCTCGAAGCGGAATTCCACGAGGGCGGGGCATCCCCGGAAACGTGGGATCCGTGGACCGGAAATACGGCGCCTGTTGCGAACTTCCGCCGCACCGGAGAGGTCGTCCGCGTTCCCCTGGAACTCGAGCCGTACGGAAGCCGGGTGATCGTGTTCGATCCGGCGGACCGGCACGCCCCGACGTCTGTACATCGGGAAGGGCTGCCACCGGTGCCTGTCGGCGCGTCCGGCTGGACGCTCGACATCGCCGGCAGAGAGAGTATGAAGCTCACGGCGTTGGTGGATTGGTCGCGCCTGGCTACGTTGCGTCATTTCTCCGGCAAAGCGCGCTACAGCACCACGTTCCGTCTGGATACTCCAGGCAACCGGCTCGAACTGGACCTGGGCGAAGTGAAAGATGTGGCCGAGATCCGGGTGAACGGCCGCAAGGGGCCGGTGCTGCTCTGCCGTCCCTATCGCGCCGATATCACGAGCCTCGTGCAGCCCGGGGCGAACACCCTGGAAGTTATCGTGACCAATTCGCTCTTCAACCGCCTTTCGGGGGCCGGCATGCGGCTCACCGCCACGCCGGGCGAGTCGCTGCCCGCGGGTCTGCTAGGCCCGGTTCGTCTTCAGGCCTGGCGGTAAGAGTCTGATGGGTTCGATTTTGCCGGCGGCGAGCAGGAAAACGGCGCCGAGGATGTAGATAACTCCAGCCCCTACAAAAACGAACTGGTATCCGGCCACGTCCACCACGGGGCCGATTACCAGTTGGCCCAGGGCGCCCATCAGCGTTCCGGCGGCGCCCGTAATTCCGTAGAGCACCGCCACGTGAGCCGGGGGCGAGATCTCCGAGATGGCCGTGTGGATGTTGGATCCCCAGGATTGGTGCCCGAACAATGCCAGCGACGCGATAGCGATTGCAAGGGCGTGGCCCGGCACGAAGTAGACCGCGGCTCCCGAAGCCGCCAGCGCCGCCGAAGGGAGCAGAACCATCTTTCGCCCCCTGTCGAGGCCATAACCGCGGTGTATCAGGGCGCTGCTGGCCCAGGCGCCAACCAGCGCGCCGAGCCCCGCCGCCACATACGGGATCCACAACAGGCGTCCCACCGCTTCGAGCGGCAATCCGCGCACCTCCTGGAAATAGCCCGGCAACCAGAAGAGGTAGAAATACCAGGACGCATCCGAACAGCCGCGGGCCGCCAGGGTACAGCAGTATTTGCGGGTGGCCAGCACGCGCGCGAACGGCACACCAGCGGCAGGGTCGCCGTCCCCAGACGCCTCAGGAGATGGATCTGCCACGCCATAAGCCGCCCGAATGCGCCGGTGCAGCCACAGCCAGGGCGGCAGTAGCAGAAAACCGAGACTTCCCGTGAATAGAAAAGAGGCCCGCCACCCGTACCGGTTCGTAATCGTCGCCACAACGGGAGCGGCCAGAAGCGTGCCCACGCTCAGCGCCGACAGGAACAGTCCAACCGCCTTGGCGCGATCCTTGGGCGGGAACCAACCGGCCACACCGCGCATCGCCGCGGGGTAAAAGCCGGCCTCTCCGAAACCAAGCAGCGCCCGCACCAGCGACAGGCTGCCCAATCCCCACGCCAATGCGTGAGCCATTCCCGCGACAGACCAGAAGGTGGCCGTGAGCGCAACCATGCGGCGGCAGCCGAAACGATCCGCCAGGCGACCGCCCGCCACGTAGGAGAACATATACGCCATCAGGAAGGCATTTATGACCCATCCGTACTGCTGGTTGGTGAGCCCGAGGTCGCTGCGCACCTGCGGCATGACGATCCCCAAAACCGCGCGGTCCAGGTAGTTGATCACCGAGCCGGCGAACAATACGGCGGCGATACTCCAGGCAAAGCGTTCTTGAAGACCGGCACGCTCAGGCAATCCGAATATAATATCAGCACGGAAACTCCATGACCGACCACGAACGCATACTGGCTGCCATCCGTGGGGAAATCCCCGACCACATACCCTGGGTTCCCCGCCTGGAATTCTGGTACCGGGCCCGCCTGCGCAACGGCACCATACCCGCCGAATTGCGCGGGCTCAGCTTAAACGAAATTGCCGCACGCCTGGGCGTAGGGCTCTACGCCTCCGTCCCGGATTTCACCCAACGCGAGGAAGAGACGGATATGCTGGACCGCGGGCTGGGCATTTTCAATTCGCCGGTGCTTCCGTACCGTGTCGTGCTGGACGGTGTCGACCGCCGCGTGAGGCATTCCGGCCGCGAAATCATCACGGAATACCACACTCCCGCCGGATCCCTCACTACCGCGGAGATCCTTACCGACGAGATGCTGGATGGCGGCGCGTCGGTATCCTGGGTCACCCAATCCGCCATTCGGGAGCCGCGGGACTTCGAAACGGCCGCCTGGCTTTTCTCGCACCTCAAAGTCGAACCGCGGCCGGGCGGCTACGAGGCGCGCCGGCAGGCAGTGGGAGATCGGGGCGTCGCTGTCGGGTACGTGATTGGCACCGCCTGCCCGGTTCACCACATCATGAAAGAACTCATGCCGGTGGAGCAGTTCTTCTATGCGCTGCACGACTATCCGGATAAGATTGCACGGTTGGCGGATGCCATGGAGCCTTACTACGCCCTCATGAAGACGACCGCGGCTGAATCCAGCGCCGAAGTGGTGCTTCTCGGCGGTAACTACGATGATTCGATCACTTACCCGAGGCTTTTCGAAAAATATATCCTCCCGCCGCTTAAGGATTACGCCGAGGTTTTGCACGGCAAGGGCAAGTACCTGATGACCCATACCGATGGCGAGAACCGGCGGCTCATCCAGCTCTATCTGCGCGCCGGGTTCGACATCGCCGATTCCGTCTGCCCCGCGCCCATGTCCGCCATGACCCTCGATGAGATCCGGGAGGCGTTTGCGGACCGCATTACGATCTGGGGCGGTATTCCGTGCGTGCTGCTTTGCCCCGATAGCGCGAGCGACGCTCAATTCCGCGACTGGATTGACGGCGTGATCGGGCGTTATGGCCGGCAAAGTCATTTTGTGCTCGGGGTAAGCGACATGGTCACGGCAGACGCTTCATGGGACCGGCTCCACTACATCACCGAAAAAGTTTTGTCCGCCTGATTTGCATTGATAACTGCCAAGCGCTATATTGCCTCCACAAGCAATGGAACGCCGGACATTCGTACGAAACTGCGCCGCCGCGCTGACGCTCGCCGCGCAGAAAATCCAATGGGCGCTTGGCGCCGAAGCATCCCGGATCTCCAAGCCTTGGCCCCGGCCGCCCGTCAAGAAACTCGTCTTCGACGACAACAAGAGCCCATCCTATTCCGCGATGGCGGCTTTGACGCCTCTTCCGGGGACGAAGCGTATTTACCTCCAGCAGCCGTGCGATTACAAAATCGTCACCGCGCGTCCGGATCTGAAGTTTCAAATCTACAACGCATTGAGTCCCGTTCCAGCGGACGCCATGCACGTGACCGGCTATGGGTTCGTGATCGTCCGCGGCTCGAAAGCAGTATCCTTCGATTACGGCAATACGGAGCAGCATTTCGAAAATAACCGCCTGCCGCTCCTGACCCAACGGGTCTCGCAGGACGGGTTTGACGTCGAGCAGAAGTCTTTTACCACCACCGGCCACAAGGGCCGCCCTTTGCTCATGGTGCGCCTCAAGGTGACCCGGCGGCGTGGCCCGCGTGCGCTGGAGTTGGCATGGCTGACGGTAAGGAACATTTATTCCCGCTATTACTCGTACCCGAACGAAGACTACATCGTATTCGAGCCCTGGGGCCGGGCCTGGGAATCACCGCTCCATCTTGAACGCGCCGATAACTCGCAGCGCGATGGCGATATCCTGTTCGACGCATTCCAGCACAGCAGGAATGTCTCCACCGGCGGTTCGCGCAACCTGGCGGGCTCCACTTTGATATTCGGCGTCTCCTTTGCCAAGGAGAACGAAGCGGTTATCGATCTGGCCATTCCCTATGAGGGTCTTGAGCACCCCGCCGGCGCGACAGACCAGGACCTGTCGTATCAAGCGGAGAAGGCTTTCCGTGTGGCGGAGGAAAAGCAGCTTCTTTCCCTGTCGTTCGACGACGAATACCGCCGGCAAACGGCTTTGTGGAATCATAAATTCGAGAATACCGCCGCTATAGAAGTCCCGGAGAAGCTGGTGCAGGATGTTTATCATGTCCTCACCTGCAATGACCTCCAGTTTCTGGGAAGCGGACCGCAGGTTTCCTATCTCAAGCCGGGCCAGGGCGGATTTAACAGCTTTTCCACCGTATATGGCTGGGAGTCATCCAATTACCTTCCCATAATGGACCAACAGGGCTTTCATCATGAGGTAGGGAAGGTACTGGATTACTATCTGACCACGCAGCATGGGCACCACGGACCGGAGGGCGACATCAGCACTGCGGAAGGCTCCTTCCGGCCCCACATACACTGGATGTGCGAAACGGGCGCCATCCTGGGCATATTTGCCGAACATGCCTTCCTCAGCGGCGACTTCGAGCGCCTGCGGAAGGACGCTCCCGCCCTGCTGAAGGCCGCCCGATGGATACAGGGAGAGCGGGCCCGCACCCGGGACCTGTTGCCGGATGGCAGTAAGTCCATCCACTATGGCCTTATGCCCCCGGGACGCGCCACGGATTGGCCGGAATTTGCCTATTCGCTGTTTACCGACGCTTATACCTGGCGGGGGTTGGATCAACTGGCCCAGGCATTTGAAACTGCTAAGTTCCCCGAAGCCACGTGGCTGCGCGCGGAAGCGGACGACTACCGGCAGTGTATCCTGCAATCCGCGAAGAAAATCCAGCAGGGCAAGTCGGAAGCCAAGCCCGTGCTCTTTTCTGATAGCGCCCTGCTCGAAGCCAGGCTGATCGATGCCAAGGATGACGTGGTGAAGGATTTTGAGGCGGCGCGGCGGAAATCCGGCGAACTGAATGACCTTTTTGCCCGCCGCATGCCGCAAATGGAAGATGACACGTTATTAAGAATCCAGGAGAAATCGGCAGGCGGAGAAATCGACCTCTACTATGTGAACTTTGCCGAGAAAGTATGGCACCGGTTGTGGCTGGAGCGCGGCGAAACCGTGAAGGCCCTGCGGTATTTCTACATGACCCTGGCCTATTCCACTTCGCGGGACGTGCATATCGTCAGTGAAAGGTTTTGCCCGCAACTGATATGGCTTCTTCCCTGGCAGCCCAATGCCAGCGGCAACGGCCGCGTTCTCGAGATGATCTTCAATACCCTGTGCCTGGAAAGCGGCGACTCCATGAAGTTGCTGCACGGCGCGCCGGACGCGTGGTTTGCCGCGCGCCGGCCCCTCGGTGTCAAACGCCTGCGCACGTCATTTGGAATTTTTTCTTTCCACATCAAGCCGGCAGCCGGAAAGCCGCGGCAGTTTGAATTTACATACGAATGCACAAGGGACGTCCCAAGCCGCTTTCTGATTGCCCTGCCGGACGGCAAGGGGCGGGAGTCGCGGCGCGTGATCGAAGTGGATACACAGAAACGAAAGAGCGCAACCCGCACGCTGGACGCCGCTAGCGGGAGGGCACTTCCGAATTGACGGCCTGAATCAGTGCTTTGATGTAGCCATAGCCGAATGCGAAGGACTGGAGGCCGCCGGCATCGCCGGGATGATGGGGCATGTGATCGGGACATATCGCCCCGGCGAATTGCACGTCACGAAGAATGCGCATCACCTGGAAGAAGTCCATTTCTCCCTCATCGGGATAAACTTCTTCAAATTCCCCGAGGCCGCCGCGGATATTGCGCATGTGAATCTGGTACAGTTTCCCCTTTTCGCCGAGGTAGCGGACGATGGGCCGAATCTCCCTGCCGGGGTTCTTCAATCCTTCCGCGGTTGTGCCCAGACACAACTGGAATCCGTTATAGGGGCTGTCGAGCATCGATTCATAGCGCTTGATGCCATCGAAGATGGACGGAGAGTCCCAATTCGCGGCGCCTTGATAGCCCCAGGGCAGTCCGGGCGGATCATACGGATGACAGGCCATTCGCACGTCGTACTGTTGGGCGGCTGGGATCACCTTCTCGAGAAAGTAGCCGATGCGCTCCCAGTAATCTTCGGCGCTTACAACGCCGCACTTTCCGGCCGGCAAATCTTTCCAATTCTCTTCCAGCTTGAAGCCTGCATAGCTGACATTCCCCCGCCCCCTGGTCTGCCGGTTGCGGCGGATAGGTATGACGGTCCAGTGATAGGTGATGATTTTCACGCCCGCCCGGGAAGCTTTGCCTATGTTCCCGATGATCTTATCGAGTTCCCGGTCGCGCTCCGCGCCCTTGCGAAAGGAGATGTAATCGGGATCCATGCGAATGGCTTCGAGCGTGACGCCGGCCTTGTCGCAATCATCCTTCATCCGCATCAGTTCTTCCAGATCCCAGCCGCCATCCGGAGATCGCTTCCTCATCTGCGCGGTGAGGTGGCGGACGCCATAGCGCAAGTTATACTCCAGATTTTCTGTGGAGGTGATGCCGGGGCCCTCCACGCTATGGTAGTCGCCACCCACGTGCATGAGGGCATTCCTTTTTGGTGCGGTACCCGAGGCTGAGTTGGGGGCCGCCACAGCGCCGGCGATGCCGCCGGCAAGCGTTTCACCGAATGTCCTTCTTCTCATTTCAGGATCCTCAATGAATTATACTTGGGTTCCATGCGCTGGACCCTGTTCGCATCCTTCCTATTGATGGCGGCCCCCGCGGTCCGCGGCGCGGAACGCGTCGATTTCGGCTATGCCTTCGCGCCGCCGCACAGGATCACGGTTGGCCGGCCGGGCGCCAGCGAAAAGACGCTGCTCGATGTCACCCCGGGAGCGCTCACGGCTTCCTGGTCTTATGACGACCTGCGCTCTACACCTCTGGCAATCCTGAAACTGCCGCACACGGACTGGCACGTAAAAATCGAACCGCTGGTGGACGGCAAGCCGATCGAATCGAGCACTTGGACGCGCACGGAAGGATACCTGCCGGTCCTTGAAAATAGCTACCAAAGCGCCGCGGGCACGGTTCTCATCGAGGCGTCCGGCGCGGAAGCGGCCGCGCTTTTCCGCGTGACGGTGAAGAACGCCGACTCACGCGAGCACGTCTTCAGCGCCCGCGCCACCGTCCAGAGCGGCTGGGTGGCCCACAACCCCGCCTGGATGCAGGCTTGGAGGAATCCGGCCGCGCTGCTGGCCTGCCAGTGGGACCGTCCCGACCGCGTCCTCATGTTCGCCACGGGCGGCACCGACTACCCCACAGAGCGCATGTCCATGACACTGCGCTGGAAACTCGCGCCGGGGGAAACCAAAACAGGTTGGATCGTGCGGCCGCACCGGGCTTTTGAGGCAGACCTGCCGGCCCTGCAAAAGAAAGATTGGACCGCCGAGTTGGAGGCCGCGAAACGGGAATGGCGCGGCCTGATTGCGCGGGCGTCGCAATTCGACATTCCCGATGCCGGCGTGAGAAACGCGCTCTACGCCAGCCTGGCGGACCTGTTCATCATGCGCGAACCGCTTCTCAACGGCTACGTAGGAACGCTTTGCGGGACGGAGGGCTACCGCTCCACCAATCCCTTCGAGCCTTCGCTCGCCGCCGTGGCACTCGACCAACTCCGGCTGCACAGCGAAGCCGCAGACGGGCTGCGCGTGCACCTCGACATGCAGGAGCCGAGCGGGGAATGGGCCGACCCCAAGGGATGGGCTCACGATATGTGGGGGGCAGCGGGCATGAAGGCCTGGGCTGCCATGGAGCACTACCGGCTCACCGGCGACCGCGCTTATCTGGAAGCCCTCTATCCGCGGCTGGTTGCCAACTCGCGATGGCAGGAGCAACAGCGCGCGAGGTCGCGAATTCTCGAAAATGGCCGGAAGACCGCCACTTACGGCTTGATGCCGCGCGGCATGGGCGACGGCGGCCTGATGGCCTCCGACGACTACTACGGGGTCTTCTATCCGCACAACATCCTGGCGGTCTTCGCGGATAAACTGGCGGTCGAGGCGGCCGAAACGCTCGGGCGCAAAGCCGATCTCCCCGAACTTCGGCGGATCTACGCGACAGGGTTCAAGGACTTGCGTGCTTCGTTCGAGTTGGGCGCCATTGACGAGAATGGTTACCGCTGGCTCCCGGGCTCGCCGCGGAATCCCTCGGGGAGCCGCTGGGGAGTGCTTTACGCGCTCGTGCCCGCCGGTCTTCTGGAACCGGGCGACCCGCTTGTGACGGGCACACTCCGGCGCATCGAAGCGGTCGTGAGCCCCGGCGGACAGCCGCTTCATACGGGCTGGATGCCGGATGGCGCGTGGGTTGCCATCACCCTGGACAATGTCGCCGAGAGCTACCTGGTGCGCGGCGACGGTGATACCGCCATACGTTATTTGTACTCGACATTGAACCACGGCACGCCGCTCTACACCTGGTGTGAGGAGCGGGGCGCGGAGCCTGGAACCAAGAAGACCAGCGGCGACCGGCAGCACCTCTGGACGCCCGTCGCCGTAGTGCGTTTTCTGCGCGATGCCATGGTCATGGAACAGGGTGACCGCCTGCACCTGGGGCTCGCAACCGCGCGAAGTTGGCTCGAACAGGGAAAACAGGTTGGCGTGCGCGCCGCGCCCAGCTCGTTCGGCGACGTGAGTTACCGGCTGGAATCCGACGTGGAGCATGGAGTGATTCGCGCGGAGGTGGACCCACCCACACGGGAAGCGCCGGCGGAAATCGTCCTTCACGTGCGGCATCCCAGGGGCGAGAAGATCCGGCAAGTGAGCGTGAACGGGCACGCCTGGACGCGCTTTGACGTCGATGCCATCCGGCTCCAGCCCGGGCAGGGGAAACTTCGCGTAGAGGCGCGGTTCTGATCCCACACTGACCGAATATGAGGCCAGACTGCATCACGTGCAAAGTGCTTACTTGCGAAAATTCGCGTTACATGCCGAACGGCTCTTGTGGGGCGGGCCCTCAGCCTGCGGCGGCCTTCCAGGCCGCCTCTTCGTGCTGCCCCACAACAGCCAATTCGTGGCTCGCATGGCAATGGGGAACTTCGCAAACTTCTGCAGATTTGGCGCTAGGAGCGCTCCGCCGGAATTTCGATGACCTTCCCACCGGCTTCAATGCGGTGGGCACCCCGAGCCAACTGCAAATTCAGGCGAACCGTCGATTGCACGCCTGTCTTCACCGCCACGCGGAGATAGCGGATTAGGCGGCCATCCACGGATATGGCCAGCGGCCACGTGGTCCAGCGCGGCCCCGCCGCCCCGGTTTGCGAACATACGATCTTCAGGGCGCCTCGCCCCTCGTACGTCAGGTCCCTGACTTCGATGGCCAGGGGCGCGGCATTGATCTCCCGCGGGATCACATTAAACCCTTCCACCATGATTCGCGGCGTGGCGCCCTGAAGCTGCGCCTTGCGAAAACGCACGGTCAGTTCACGCTCCTCGCCCGGCATCATGGTCAGGGCGTTGTCGCTCCAGAAACTGGGCAAGACTTCTTCGCCCTGCGCTCCCTTGATCACCTCGACCCACACGTGTAATGCCGGCACGCTTCCCTCATTGCGGACCAGAATGCGGTACTGCGCTTCTCCGCGCAGCGAACTCCGCGCCAATACGTTTGCATTCACCCGGACGGCCGGCATGTGCAGCATGGCGCCCCAGCGCTCTTCCTTCTGTGTCCAGGTCACCAGCCGATCCAATTCCCTGCCCTCGCGGTCGCGTAGATCGAGACGTAAGAAATGCAGGCTACCATCGCCGATTTCCGCCGGAGCTGGCCCTACCATGGTGGTGGCATCGGCTTGCGCGGTTACTTCGTAATCCCGCGCCGCCTCGGTGCGGCCCTCGGGCGATACCAGCGTGGCGTGGATCCGAACCGGCCGGCTCCCGGCCAGCGTGCTCACCACCTGCAGAGTCCCGTCATCCACGGTGTACTGCACGTGCAGGGGACGAGCGGCGGATTTCACCGCGTAATAGCCCGCCGTGGGATGGAGATACCAATCGTAGAGCTGGTACATGCAGTCCAGCCACCCCGCGTTGCTCATCCAGAACATCGTCCCCGGGTTGCGCGGGCGATTTTTGTTGGCGGCCTCCACGATGGCGCGCATCCCCTGCGCGCTGAGCAACTCGGACATGGAGACGAAATCGGCCAGGCCGGCCGGCTGACCGACCCTGTCCGCCATACGCGTGCCCAGGCTCTTCTCCGGCAACCCGTGATCCAGTAACGCGGGGGTGATCCACGATCCGCTTCCCCCCGACCCGCCCAAATCAGGAATGGCCTTGGCGATGCTGTTGTAGCGCGGCACCGACTCCAGCCCGATTTCGTCCTTGAACAGAAAGTCGGGGGAGCGCGCATATTGTTCGAAATAATATTGGAGGTCCTGCAACACATAAGGCCCGAAACTGCGCACACCAAGCGGCTCTTTGGCCCACGGCGGTTCCGTGCTGGAGCTGGGCAGCCACGGGCGCGTGGGGTCGAGTGCCGGCAGCATCTCGTCCTGCAGCGCCTTGCCGATATCCGTCTGCATGGCCGCCTCGTTGGTTCCGCACCACACCAGCAGGGAGGTCCGCCCGCGCAGGCGCAGGATGCTGTCGCGCATGTTGGCCAGGTACAGGTCCTTTTCCACCGGGGGCAGTTCGGCTTCTTTTTTGCGCCAACCGACTTCGAAGGAACTGCGTGCCATATCCTGCCAGACCAGCATGCCCCGCCGGTCCGCCTCGTCGTAAAACGCATCCGGCATGATGAGCCCACCGCCCCAGATGCGGATCACGGTATGATTTCCCTCCGCCATGAGGCGCACCTCGTCGCGGTAACGCTGCGCGCTCCAACTCAGCAGGAAATCCGGTACGATGGATCCGCCGGCCATGCGGATCGGCCGCCCGTTCACCGTGAACACGCGGGCAGCTTTCATAGGCGGATATTTGTACGGATCCTGGCCATCCGGAGTCGGGACCAGGGTGCGCGCGTATTCCGAAGGATGGTAGAAATACCCCAGTTGCCGCACGCCGAATCGGGTGACCTGGCGATGGCTGACTGCGCCGTTCCGCCGCACTTCAACCGTGAGCCGATAGAGCGGCTGCCCGCCGTACCCGCGCGGCCACCACAGCCGCGGGTTCTGCATACGCAACCCGGGAAATTCCGCCGGTGTGAGCACAACTTCTTCAAGGGCCCCCGCGCGCAGCGTAACCTTGCGGCGGACTTCGATAGCAGGCGTGCTCCCGATGCGCGCTACGACCTCGGCCTCCACCGGGCTGGAGGCCACGTTTTCAAGCTGGAATTTGAGCGTTATTGCCGCTTCTGTGCAGGAAGGCAGTTCGAGGGCGGTGAACGCGGCGGGATCCCACACCGCCACCG
>JAMCRM010000230.1 GCA_023380575.1 Acidobacteriota bacterium
ACCCATGAGCTTTACCCGAACGGCATCTCTACCAGCCTGCCCTTTGATGTGCAGCTGGCGGCGGTGCGCTCCATTCGTGGCTTCGAGCAGGCGCATATTACCCGCCCGGGCTACGCCATCGAATATGACTTCTTCAATCCCCAGGACCTGAAGCATTCCCTGGAGACGAAGCACATGCCCGGGCTGTTCTTCGCCGGCCAGATCAACGGCACCACGGGTTATGAAGAGGCGGGTGCCCAGGGTCTGCTGGCCGGGATCAACGCGGCGCTGCTGGCCAGAGAAGAGGCCGCCTGGTATCCGCAGCGCGATGAAGCGTACCTGGGAGTGCTGGTGGATGATCTGATCACCCACGGCACCCGTGAGCCATACCGCATGTTTACCAGCCGCGCCGAATACCGGTTGCTGCTGCGCGAAGACAACGCCGACCTGCGGCTGACCGAGCAAGGCCGTCGTCTGGGGCTGGTGGACGACCGCCGTTGGGCCGCGTTGTGCGCCAAGCGCGAGGGTGCCGAGCAGGAAATACAGCGGCTGCGCAATACCTGGGTGCGCCCCGGCAGCGCCCGCTGTGACCAGGTCAGTGCCTTGCTGGACAAGCCGCTGGCCCATGAATACAACCTGATGGATCTGCTCAAGCGCCCGGAGCTCGACTATGCCGCCCTGCTGGCGGCGGCCGAACTGGCGCCCGCCGTGGCGGCGGTGGCCGAGCAGGTGGAGATCCAGGCCAAGTACGCCGGCTACATTGACCGTCAGGCGGACGAGGTCGCCCGCCTGCGGGCCAGCGAGGACACCCGGCTGCCTGCGGATCTGGATTACGGGCGGGTCAGTGGCCTGTCCAATGAGGTGCGGCAAAAGCTGGAGACGGCGCGGCCGCAGACGCTGGGTCAGGCGGGGCGGATTCAGGGCGTGACGCCCGCCGCGATTTCCCTGCTGCTGATTCACCTGAAGAAGCGTGCCGTGGGGCAGGCACAGACCTCAGACACGACCGCAGACAGCACGGCGAGCCTGCAGGGATGAGCGCGGCACTCCCTCTGGCCGGCCCGCTGGCGGCGGGTTGTGACGCCATGGGCGTGGCGCTGGACGCCGATCAGCAAGCCCGGCTGCTGGCCTATATCGATCTGCTGCACAAATGGAACGCGGCCTTCAATCTGACGGCGGTGCGCGAGCCCGCCGCCATGCTCAGCCGGCATATCCTGGACGCGCTGTCGGTGCTGCCGCATCTGGGGCCCGAGGCGGTGCTGGATGTCGGTACCGGCGCGGGCATCCCCGGGATTCCGCTGGCCATCGCCCGGCCCGGGCAGCCGTTTGTGCTGCTCGACAGCAACGGCAAGAAAACCCGTTTTGTGCGTCAGGCGGTGCAGGCGCTGGGTCTGGAGCATGTGGAGGTTGTGCAGTCCCGCGTGGAACAGTACCGTAAGCCATCACCCCAGGTGATTTCCCGTGCCTTCGCACCCCTGCCGGAGATGCTCCGCCTGCTGGGCCATATACTGGCCGGAGGCGGGCGCCTGTTGGCCATGAAGGCCGCCGCGGCCGAAGACGAAGTCGCAGCGCTGGCGGGGCACTGGCAAGTGAGCTTGCAACCGCTGCGCGTGCCGGGAAATGACGGCGCAAGGCAGCTGGTGATCATCGAGCCATCGACGGAGAGCGTGCAGTGACGACGGTATTTGCCATTGCCAACCAGAAAGGCGGGGTCGGCAAGACGACCTCCAGCGTAAACCTGGCGGCATCGCTGGCCGCAACGCGCAAGCGCGTGCTGCTGGTGGACATCGACCCGCAGGGCAATGCCACCTCGGGCTCCGGGGTCGACAAGCACGAGACCGAATACACGATTTACGACGTGCTCATGGAAGAAGTGCCGGTGGAGCAGGCCATTGTCGGCACACCGGAGGCGTCGGGCTTTGATCTGCTGGTGGCCAATGGCGACCTGACCGCCGCCGAAGTGCAGCTGCTGGACATGAAGTTGAAGGAGTTCCGGCTGCGCAATGCCCTGGCGCGGGTGCGCAACCGTTACGACTACATCCTGATCGACTGCCCGCCGTCCCTGAACATGCTGACGGTGAACGCGCTGACCGCTGCCGATTCCGTGATTGTGCCGATCCAGTGCGAGTATTACGCGCTGGAAGGCCTGACCTCGTTGCTCAACACCATCGACAAGATCAGCAGCGTGCTGAACCCGAAACTGCACATCGGTGGTTTGTTGCGGACCATGTATGATCCGCGCAACAGTCTCTCCAACGACGTCTCCAATCAGTTGATCAGCCATTTCGGCGACAAGGTGTATCGCACCATCATTCCCCGCAACGTGCGTCTGGCGGAAGCGCCCAGCCACGGTGCGCCGGTGATCAGCTACGACGCCAAATCACGCGGGGCGATCAGTTATCTGGCGCTGGCAGGGGAAATCCTGCGTCGCGAACAGGCAATCAAGCAGGCCGCACAACAGGCCGAGACACAGACAGCAAAGGTGGAATAAGGCATGGCAGCCAAGCGTAAAGGTGGTTTGAGCAAAGGGCTGGATGCACTGCTGAGCCACAACAGCCCGGCGCCCCGCGAAGAGGTCAGCCTGGAGACAACACCGGTCGCAGACGGCACTCCCCGGGATGGCGACCTGCGCAAGCTGCCGGTGGAGCTGATGCAGCGTGGCCGTTATCAGCCGCGCCGCGACATGTCTCCGGAGGCGCTCGAAGAACTGGCCGAGTCGATCCGCGCCCAGGGGGTGATGCAGCCCATCGTGGTGCGCCCCATCGGCGACAAGCGTTATGAAATCATCGCCGGTGAGCGGCGCTGGCGCGCGGCCCAGCTGGCAGGTCTGGAGACTATCCCGGCGGTGATTCGCGAGGTGCCGGACGAAGCGGCCATCGCCATGGCACTGATCGAGAATATCCAGCGTGAAGATCTGAACCCGATGGAAGAGGCCCTGGCCCTGGCTCGCCTGAAAGATGAGTTCAACCTGACGCATCAGCAGGTAGCGGACGCGGTGGGCAAATCGCGCACCATGATCACCAACCTGCTGCGCCTGATCAGCCTGGAAGAAGAAGTGCGTAAGTTGCTGGAGCATGGCGACCTGGAGATGGGGCATGCGCGCGCGCTTCTGGCGCTGACCGGACAGAACCAGACCGAGGCGGCCCGCATGGTGGTGGCGCGTGGTCTGAATGTACGTCAGACCGAAGCGCTGGTGCGTGACTTCGACAAGGTGCGGGCGGCGCCAGCGCCACAGCGGGAAGATCCGAACGTGCGCCAGTTGATGAACGACCTGTCTGATCGTCTGGGTGCGCCGGTGGCCATTCGTCAGGGCAGTGGCGGCAAGGGCAAGCTGGTGATCAGCTATAACAGCCTGGACGAGCTGGACGGTATCCTCGCACACATCAAGTAACCTGCCTTCACGCGGGCGGGGCCGACTTTGGTCGCGAACTGCCCGACAATCAGCCGGTTGCGGTTGATACCTGACCGGCATATCCCTATACTCTGCGCCCCAAGATAAGGGTCCCCCCAGACCCCCGGATGGCGGCCTCGCGGCGTGGGGCTTGCCGGATGAAAAAACATGGTGGAGAGACAGGTTCAGGGCCTCGGATTGTTCCGGGGCCTTTTAGTGGCACAGCTGATCACCGCATTTGTGGTCAGCCTGCTCGCACTGCTTGCCGGAGGCGCTGCGGTGGCTCTGGCGGCCCTCTGGGGCGGCACGATTTGTATCCTGGCCCATGCCTGGGCGGGATTTCAGTTATGGCTCCATCCTGGCAATCGCAAGCCGGCCCGCAGGGCCAGCTCGGGAATCAGGGCGGAGATAGGCAAGATCGTCATCACGCTGGCGCTATTCTGGCTCACGCTCCGGGAAATCCCGGCGATGCAGACCCGGGACATGGCCGCTGCGCTGTTGGTGGGGTTCTTTGTCACGCAGGCGGCGGGGCTCGTCTGGCTGGCGCGCAATAGCAATCGCTATATCCAGTCGGTGAACCCGGGCGAAAACGACAGTTAAACAAGTTGGACTAGAGCAGATGGCCTACGACACGCCGAAGGATTACATCCAGCATCACCTGACCAACCTGACCTATGGCAAAGTCCCTGCTGGCACCCCGGTATGTGATTCCAGTGCCAATCTGACTGGCGAGGTGTACCAGGCCTCCACCTGGATTCTTGCCACCTGTTACGACGAACTGGAAGCCATGGGCTTCTGGGCCTTTCATGTAGACAGCCTTGGCTGGGCCGGTTTCCTCGGTACATTGTTCATTCTTGTTTTCTGGGCCGTGGGCCGCAGAGCACACGCCGGCGTTCCGGCGGGCTTCCTGAACTTCATCGAAGTCGTGGTCGAGTTCATCGAGGGCATCGTCAAGGGTGCCTTCCACGGCAGCAGCAAGCTGATTGCGCCGCTGGCGCTGACCATCTTCTGCTGGGTATTCATGATGAATTCCATGAAGCTGATCCCGGTGGACTTCCTGCCTGGCACTGCCCACTGGCTGGGGCTCGAATACTTCAAGGTCGTGCCGGTGGTGGATCCGAACGTCACGATGTCGATGGCCCTGTGCGTACTGCTGCTGATCATCGGGTTCAGCATCAAGTCCAAGGGCGTGCTCGGCTTCATTGCCGAACTCACCATGCACCCCTTCTCGTCGAAGAACATTCTGCTCAAGATCCTGTTGATCCCTGTAAACCTGGTGCTTGAACTGGCATCGCTGCTGGCCAAGCCGTTGTCGCTCGGTCTGCGTCTGTTCGGCAACATGTTCGCGGGTGAACTGGTGTTCATTCTGGCCGCTGCGCTGATGGGCGTGTGGCAGATTGCAGTGGCGTGGCCCTGGGCGGTGTTCCACATTCTTGTGGTCACTCTGCAGGCGTTCGTCTTCATGATGCTGACGGTGGTGTATCTGAGCCTGGCCTCAGAGAAGCACTGACAGGGTGTGTTTCAAGTAACTTAATATCGTCAAACGGGAGTTAGAAATGGAACTGAATCTGATTGCAGCTGCTATCGTAGCCGGTCTGGGCGCCATCGGTGCTGGCCTGGGTCTGGGTCTGATGACCAGCCGTTTCATCGAAAGCCTGGCGCGTCAGCCGGAGCTGGGCGACATGCTGCAAACCCGCATGTTCATCGTGGCCGGTCTGCTGGAAGCTGTGCCGATCATGTGTGTGGCGCTGGCCTTCATCATGGTTTTCGTCGCCTAAGCAAGCGGTACTCGACACACCCCGCAAGGGTAATCCAGGTATTTGAGGTGTTGGCATGAACATGAATGCGACACTGCTCGGGCAGGCGATCTGGTTCCTCGCGTTCGTCTACTTCTGCATGAAGTTTGTCTGGCCGCCGATCATCAAGGCGCTGGAAGAACGTCGTCAGAAGATTGCCGAGGGGCTTAACGCCGCTGACCGGGCCGAGCGTGATCTTGAACTGGCCCAGCAGAAAGCGTCCGAGAATATGGTAGAAGCCAAGGCCAAGGCTGCCGAGATCATCGAGCAGGCGAACCGGCGGGCTGGCCAGATTCTCGAAGAAGCCAAGGCTCAGGCGCGCGTTGAAGGCGAGCGTCTTGTAGCCAGAGCCCAGGGCGAGATCGAACAGGAAATCAACCAGGCGCGTGAACAACTGCGTAAAGAGGTGTCAGCATTGGCACTGGCTGGCGCCGAGAAGGTGCTGGGCGCAGAAGTGAACCGTGACGCTCACAAGCAGCTGCTTGAGCAGTTGGCGGCTGAACTCTGACTGAACGGATAACCCATGGCTGAACTGACCACCATCGCTCGTCCGTACGCCAAGGCAGCCTTCCGGTTTGCGCAGGAGCAGAACGCCTTTGCGCAGTGGGAAACGATGCTCGGGCTGGCCGCCGCTGTAGCGGACGACCCCGTTATGCGGTCGTTCCTGCGGCAACCGTCTCTGGGCGGCAAGCAGAAAGCTGACGCCTTCATTGATGTGTGCGGCGAGGACGTCCTGGACGAAAGCGGTCGTAACTTCGTCGCTCTGCTGGCGGATAACGGCCGTCTGGCACTGGTGCCGGTGATTTTCACGCTGTTCCATGCGCTGGTCGCAGAGCAGCAAGCCATTGTCGACGCAGAAATCGTGTCGGCGCATGAGCTTGATGCGGCAGATGTGGAGCGACTGGTGGCGGCATTGAAGAAACGCCTGGGCCGCGAAGTAAGAGCAACCAGCACCGTCGATGCCAGCCTTCAGGGCGGCGTTGTCATCCGTGCCGGCGATACCGTTATAGATGGCAGTGTGCGCGGCAGATTGGCCCGCCTGGCCGAGCAAATGAACTCTTGAGTTTGAGGGATTGAAGCATGCAGCAACTCAACCCGTCTGAAATCAGCGAGATTATCAAGCAGCGCATCGCGAAGCTTGACGTCTCCACCCAGGCGCGTAATGAAGGTACGGTGGTTTCCGTATCCGACGGTATTGTGCGTATCCATGGTCTTGCCGACGTCATGTACGGTGAAATGATCGAGTTCGAGGGCGGCGTATTCGGCATGGCCCTCAACCTCGAGCAGGACTCCGTTGGCGCGGTGGTGCTGGGCGACTACCTGGGCGTGGCCGAAGGCCAGAAAGTCCAGTGTACCGGCCGCATTCTGGAAGTGCCGGTGGGTCCGGAGCTGCTCGGCCGCGTGGTCGACGCCCTGGGTAACCCGATTGATGGCAAAGGCCCGCTGAACACCAAGATCACCGATGCGGTCGAGAAAGTGGCCCCGGGCGTGATCTGGCGTCAGTCGGTAGATCAGCCGGTACAGACCGGTCTGAAGGCCATTGATGCGATGACTCCGGTAGGTCGTGGTCAGCGTGAGCTGATCATCGGTGACCGCCAGATTGGTAAGACCGCGATTGCTGTCGATACCATCATCAACCAGAAAGATTCCGGCATTAAGTGTATCTACGTTGCCATTGGTCAGAAGCAGTCGACCATCGCCAACGTGGTGCGCAAGCTGGAAGAGCATGGTGCTCTGCAGAACACCATCATCGTTGCCGCGTCCGCCTCCGATCCGGCAGCCATGCAGTTCCTGGCTCCGTTTGCCGGCTGCTCCATGGGCGAATACTTCCGCGATCGCGGTGAAGATGCCCTGATCGTTTATGACGATCTGACCAAGCAGGCCTGGGCCTATCGCCAGATCTCCCTGCTGCTGCGTCGTCCGCCGGGTCGTGAAGCGTACCCGGGTGACGTGTTCTATCTGCACTCCCGTCTGCTGGAACGCGCCGCTCGCGTCAACGTCGAGTACGTCGAGAAGTTCACCAACGGTGAAGTGAAGGGCAAGACCGGCTCGCTGACCGCGCTGCCGATCATCGAAACGCAGGCCGGCGACGTCTCCGCCTTCGTGCCGACCAACGTGATCTCGATCACCGACGGCCAGATCTTCCTGGAAACCAGCCTGTTCAACGCCGGTATCCGTCCCGCCATCAACGCCGGTATCTCGGTATCCCGTGTGGGGGGTGCAGCGCAGACCAAGATCATCAAGAAGCTTGGCGGTGGTATTCGTCTGGCACTGGCCCAGTATCGTGAACTGGCGGCGTTTGCCCAGTTCGCATCGGACCTGGACGAAGCGACCCGTGCCCAGCTGGAGCATGGTCAGCGCGCCACCGAGCTGATGAAGCAGAAGCAGTACAGCCCGCAGTCTGTCGCTGAAATGGGCGTCATGCTGTATGCCGTGAACGAAGGGTTCCTGAAGGACATCCCGCTCGACAAGATCGGCAAGTTCGAGGCGTCACTGCTGGCGTACATGAACAGCGAGTGCAAGGCGTTGATGGACAAGATCAACGAGAAAGGTGACTTCAGCGGCGAGATCGAATCCGGTATCAAGGAAGCGATCGAGCAGTTCAAGGCCACCCAGACCTGGTAATCGTTGCGTAGAAGGATAGTCCTATGGCCGGCGCGAAAGAGGTACGTACCAAAATCGCCAGTGTCCAGAGCACGCGGAAGATCACCCGTGCGATGGAGATGGTGGCCGCGAGCAAGATGCGCAAGGCGCAGGATCGGATGGCGGCGACCAAGCCGTACGCCAGTCGCATCCGCGCTGTAATCGGGCATCTGGCAAATGCCGACGTCGAATACGAACACCCGTTCCTGGCGGAGCGGGAGGTTCAGAAGGTGGCCTACATCGTAGTGTCATCAGACCGCGGCCTGTGCGGCGGCCTCAACGTCAACCTGTTCAAGTCCATGCTGCGTGAAGCGCGCAACTGGGACAAACAGGGTGTTGAGGTGCAGTACAACGCCATTGGCAACAAGGCGATCAGCTTCTTCCGCAGCTTTGGTGGCAACGTTGTCACCTCGGTGACCGGTCTGGGCGATGCGCCGCACCTGAGCGATCTGCTCGGCACCATCAAGGCCTCCGTGGATGCCTTCGAGAAGGGCGAAGTGGATCGCGTGTATCTGGTGTACAACGAGTTCGTCAACACCATGACCCAGAAGCCGGTGGTCCGTCAGCTTCTGCCCTTGTCTGCGGACATGGGCATGGATGACTCCCACGAACAATCCGGTCCCGTATACACCTGGGACTACCTGTATGAGCCGGATGCCAAGGCGCTGCTGGATAGCCTGCTGGTTCGTTTCATCGAATCCCAGGTGTACCAGGCGGTGGTCGAGAACGCGGCGTGCGAGCAGGCCGCGCGGATGATCGCCATGAAGAATGCCACCGACAACGCCGGCGGCCTGATCGACGACCTGGAGATGATCTACAACAAGGCTCGCCAGACCGCGATCACCCAGGAAATTTCCGAGATCGTCGGGGGCGCCGCCGCCGTATAGCGCCGGGGAGGGCGTGGCCCTCCCGGCACACAGGCTTCATAGGCAGGTTATTTAGAGGATCGCAAGATGAGCGGACGTATCGTACAAATCATCGGCGCG
>JAMCRM010000231.1:0-828 GCA_023380575.1 Acidobacteriota bacterium
GCTCAAATCTTCTCCACACGCTCTTTCGTGGGACACTTTACCACCTTCCCATCCCCATGCGCCCGCGGCCCCGCCCTCCGCGGCCCGCGCCGGGCCCGGGTCCCGCGCCACGGCCCGGACCACCGCCGCATCCCGCGCACCACATCGGCCAGCCGTTCGCATCCCGCAATTTCAACTCGCGGCCGCCTTCCGTGAGACTGATGGCATAGATGTCTTTCTCCCACTTGTACCCCTTCAGCGACACCTCCGAATCCACCTTGGGATTGAAGTTTTGTTGCATCAGGTAGCGCATGGAGCCGAGGTACACCCTGGTGGTCTCTTTTCCATTGGCAACCTCGAGGTAAGGCATTCCCTGTCCGCGTGCAATCTGCACCCTGGTCACCTTGCCTTTGAGTTCCACGACGGGATTCGCGGCGATGGGCGCTTTGCCGGATGGAGCCTGCGCCAGCGCCAGCGCGCCGCAGCCGGTCAGAAGGAGCGATGCGAGTCTCATATCCGTAATCTCCATCATGCCTGTTTGCAGTGGGGTTGCCAATGCTAAACACTTGCAACCATAGGAGCCGAGCGGATCTGACCGCGCAAAACCTGCACTTTGGGCGCAACTCCGCGCGCAAGCCGTGCGCCGTCCGGGCCGAGCAGTGCGCTAAGGTAAAGAGCATGAAGGTTGCGCTGGGGAGCTGGGCGTTCTCCTTCGGGCCGTATGCCTCCGATCCGATTCCATTCGAGCGGGTAGTGGCACGGCTTTCCGAAGCCGGTTACGACGGGGTGGAAGTTTGCGGGTTTCCCCCGCACATCACGCTGGAGACTCACCCGACAGCCGCATCGCGC